>CAYNNS010000131.1:0-8602 GCA_964398345.1 uncultured Gemmatimonas sp.
GAATCTCTGCGCTACGCCAAGCAGCGGGTGATGTTCGGCCGGCCCATCGGCGGCACCCAGCTGCAACAGGCGCGCCTGGCGGACATGCTCACCGAGATCACCAAGGCGCAGTGCCTCACCCTGCAGCTGGGCCGGCTCAAGGACGCGGGCACGGTGACGCCCCAGCAGGTGTCCCTCGCCAAGCGCAACAACGTCAGCGTGGCGTGCGACATCGCGCGCGAAGCGCGGCGACTGCTCGGCGCCAACGGGATCCTGGTCGAATACCACTCGATGCGCCATCTCGCCAATCTCGAATCGGTCTACACCTACGAAGGCACCCACGACATGCATTCGCTGATCCTCGGCGAGGCCGTCACGGGGCTCTCCGCCTTCTAAGGACTCCCGTGAAGATCGCGGTCTGCATCAAGCGGGTACCGGACACGGAGATGCGTTTCGCCATCGCCGCCGACCGGAAGGCCATCGACACCACGGGAATCAAGTTCGACCTCAGCGATTTCGACGGCTACGCCACCGAGGTGGCGCTCCGGCTCAACGAACAGCAGGGACCCGGCGAGATCGTGGTGCTGAGCCTCGGCCCCGAGGGAACCCAGGAGATTCTCCGCAAGGCGCTCAGTCTCGGCGCCGACCGCGGCGTGCACCTCAGCGCGGACGCGATTCCCTTCGACGGCCTCGCCATCGCCCGCGCGCTCGCCGCGGAGCTCAAGGACCAGGGCTACGATCTGATTCTCTTCGGACGCAATGCCACCGACAGCGGGAACGCCTGCGTCGGACCGATGACGGCGGAGCTGCTCGGACTGCCCTGCGTGACCGCGGTGTCGTTTCTGGAGATCAAGGGAGGGGAAGGCGTCGCCCACCGCGAGCTGGAGGGCGTCACCGAGACGGTGCGCTTTCCGCTGCCGGCGCTGCTGAGCATCGACGAAGGGATCGCCCGGCCCCGGCTGCCGTCGCTCAAGGGCATCATGGCCGCGAAGAAAAAGCCGATCGACACCAGGCCCGCACAGCTCGGTCCGGTCGCGCTCCGGGTCGAGAGCCTCGAGCTGCCTCCCGAGCGCACCGGCGGCCGGATCGTCGGCGAAGGGGCGGCGGCGGTGCCCGAGCTGGTGCGGCTGCTGCGCGACGAGGCCAAGGTGCTCTGATGGCCAACGTCCTGGCGTTCGCCGAGTCGCGAGGCGGGGCGCTTCGGAGAGTGGCGCTGGAGGTCGTGAGTGCCGCGCGCGCGGCGGCCGATGGCAGCGGCGGCGGGGAAGTTCATGCGCTGCTCCTGGGACCCGCCGGAATAACCCGCCACGCGGAGCAGCTCGGCCGCTACGGCGCCGATCGCGTGGTGGTGGTCGAGGATCCCGCGCTGGAGCGCTACAGTCCCGAAGTGTTCAGCGCCACCGCCGCGGCGCGGCTCCGGGACGGTTCGTATCGCGCGGGGTTCTTCCCGGCCTCGGCCCAGGGCCGGGACCTCGCCCCGCGGGTGGCTGCTGCACTCGGCGTTGCACTGGCCTCGGACGTCACCAGCGTCGAGCTGACGAGCACCACTCTGCGCGCGCGGCATCCGACCTATATAGGCAAGGCGATCGCCACCCTCGTGCTGGACGGCACGCCCGCTCTGGCGTCCCTGCGCCCCGGCGCGATCACCGCCGTGGAGGCGCCCCGCACCCCGCCGGTCGAGTCCGCCGCGCCCGCGCTCGCTCCAGCCGCCGCGCGGGTCGTGGTGACCAGGCTCGCGGAGCGCGCCAGCGCCAAGCTCGATCTGGGAGAGGCTTCGGTCATCGTGAGTGGGGGACGCGGGCTCAAGCAGGCGGAGAACTTCAAGCTGGTGGAGGATCTCGCCGCCGCCTTCGGCAACGCGGCGGTCGGCGCCACCCGCGCGGTGACGGACGACGGCTGGCGCCCCGCCACCGACCAGATCGGACAAACCGGCAGGCTGGTGAGCCCCTCGCTGTATGTGGCAGTGGGGATTTCCGGTGCGATCCAGCACCTCGCCGGCATGCGGACGGCGAAGGTGATCGTCGCGATCAATCAGGACAAGGACGCCCCCATGATGAAGCTCGCCGACTACGCAATCGTCGGCGATCTGTTCGAGATCGTTCCCCGACTGACCGAGGAGGTGCGGAAAGCCCGCGCCGAGTCGTGATGGCTCGTCAAGTTCCTGAGCGGCTGCCCGATCTCAGCGCCGACGCGTTACGCGTAGCGCGAAACGCGTTGGAAGAAGACGGTCCGCGTGACCTGAGCAGTGAGAGCTCGGTGAGCGCCGACCGGCTTGCCGTGGGCAGCGTCGAGTTTCGGGGCCGCGGTGTTCTGGCGGGCACTCCCTACGGAACCGCGCTCGCGAACCTCGCCGGCTGCACCATCGACTGGCTCGCCGCCGAGGGCGAACGCGTTGCCAACCAGCCGGTCGCCCGGCTCGGGATCGGCCTGCTCGGGATCCTGCGTGCCGAACGGCCCCTGCTCAACCTGCTGCAGCGGGCGTGCGGCATCGCGACCGCCACGCGGGCCTGTGTCGAAGCGATCCTCGGGACCGGGTGCCGGGTGCTGCACACCCGCAAGACGGGACCGGGACTCCGGCTCTTCGACGCGGCGGCTGTGGTCGCCGGCGGTGGCCTGGTGCACCGGCTCGACCTCGCGCACACCGTGCTGATCAAGGACAATCACTGGCGCGCCATGCATGAGCGGGGACGCCCGCTCGCCGAGGCGCTCGCGTACGCCCGCGAGCATGGCGCGCTCGAGTGTCAGGTCGAGGTCGAATCGCTCGAGCAGCTCGAGGAGGCGTGCGCGGCGGGCGCGAACCGGCTGCTGCTCGACAACCAGCCACCCGACGTCGTGCGCCGCTGGGGCGATCGCGCGCGCGAGCTCCAGCCCGGCGTCGCCATCGAGGCCACCGGGGGCATCACGCGCGCGAACGTTCTCGCCTACGCGCAGGCCGGCGCGGACTTCGTCTCGCTGGGGGCGCTCACCCACTCGGTCGCGGCCGCCGATCTCGCCCTCACGCTCGAGACGACGTAGCTTCCCCCGAATGAGCGCGCCGCATCCTCAGGCCCTCAGCTTCACACCGCGCTACTTCCTGACCTGCATTGCCGGTCCCGATCACGGCAAGCGGCTCGCGCTCGCCGCAACCGAGCTGGTGCTCGGCCGCGCGGCGACCAGCAATCTGCTGAGCGACGACCCCGAGGTGACCGATCGCTTTGCTTCCTTCCAGCTCGAGAACAACCGACTCAGGGTACGCGGGCTCTCCGAGCCGTTGCCGTTCATCGACGGGCACCCGGCGGCCGACGCCCTGCTTTCCCCCGGGCAGCAGATCCGGCTGGGACGCTCGCTCTGGATGCTGGCGGTGCCGGGCAGCGGGGAGAGCGTCTTCGGGCTGGTGAGCAAGCTCGGCGATCAGATCAGCAGCATCGCGGGGCTCGAGAAGCCCAGCGAATGGCACCCCGCGGAGATGTTCTCGCAGGTGATCAAGCGCCACAAGGACGAGGAAGTCGAGTCGTACTTCACGGTGGGGACCCACGGCACGACGCCGGCCCTGATGGCGATCGACACCAACTGGCCGAGGCCCTGGATGTTCGTGCGGGTGCTGGTGATGTCGCTGCTGCTCTACGTCGGGTTTCTCTGGATCTACGACCAGTTCAACAACAACATTCGCCTGGTTCCCGGGCTGATCATGACGGGCTCGGTCGCGGTGCCCTTCGCGCTGCTGCTCTTCTGCTTCGAGGCCAACGCGCCGCGCAACATCTCGCTCTATCAGGTCATCAAGCTGGTGCTGCTGGGCGGGCTGGTCTCGATCATCATTTCGCTCTTCCTTTTCCGGCTGACCAATCTCACCGGGTGGCTGGGCGCCGCGGGCGCCGGGATCGTGGAGGAGAGCGGCAAGGTGCTCACGCTGGCCTATCTGATCAGCCGGCCGCGCTACCGCTGGACCCTCAACGGCCTGCTGCTCGGCGCGGCGGTGGGCACCGGCTTCGCGGTGTTCGAGTCTGCGGGTTACGCGCTCGACGCCGGAGTCGGGCAGAGCATTCAGGCCATGAAGCACACCATCCTCACCCGCGGTGTGCTCTCGGTCTTCGGCGGGCACACCGTCTGGACCGGACTGGCCGGCGCCGCGCTCTGGCGGGCCCGCGGCACCCGGCCGTTCAAACCGGAGCTGTTCCTCAATCCGATGTTTCTCCGGGTCTTCATCTTCTGCGTCGGCATGCACATGCTCTGGAACGCCCCGTTCCAGCTGCCGGCGTACGGCAAGTACATCCTGCTCGGCGTCATCGCCTGGTTCCTGGTGCTCGAGTTCATCCAGGCCGGTCTCAAACAGATCAAGACGGCCCAGGTCGAGGAAGTCACTGGCGGGCACGCCGCGCCGGCGGCGGGCTGAGATGGCGCCACTCGTTCCGCGGGAACACCAGGTTCCGCTGCCGCAGCACCGCCTGATCCGCCACGAAGCACCCGGAGCCGAGGCCATCGAGCTCGACGTGCTGATCGTGGGCGCGGGACCGGCGGGGCTCGCCACGGCCATCGCGCTCGCGGGCGGGGCCAGGGCGCGGGGCCGCGAGCTCGCGATCGGCGTGCTCGAGAAGGCCGCCGGGCTCGGCGAGCACAGCCTCTCGGGCGCGGTGGTCAATCCGTGCTCCCTCCGGGAGCTGCTGCCCGACGTGCCGCTCTCCGAGTTCCCCTTTCGCCAGCCGGTGACCCGGGAAGAGGTGCGGCTGCTGACGCGGCGTGGCGGGATTCGCCTGCCGACGCCTCCCACGATGCGCAACCACGGGAGCTACATCGCGTCGCTCTCGGAGCTGGTACGCTGGCTCGGGGAGCGGGCCGAGGCCGCCGGCGTCAATCTCTTCACCGGATTCCCGGCGGACGCGTTGCTGGTGGACGGCCGCCGGGTGCTGGGGGTGCGCACGGCAGCGTCGGGGCTCGACCGCGAAGGCCGCCCGGGCGAAGGCTACCAGGCGCCGACCGACCTGAGCGCGAAGGTCACCGTGCTCGCCGAAGGCAGCCGGGGAGCGCTGGCCCAGGCGTGGCTGGCGTGGCAGCAGATCGGGAGCCCTAACCCGCAAATCTTCGCGCTGGGCGTCAAAGAGGTCTGGCGCACCGCGCGCCCCCTCGATCGCGTGCGTCATACGCTCGGGTGGCCGCTGCCGCGGGACGCCTTCGGCGGCACCTTCTTCTATCCGATGGGAAACGGGCAGGCCGCGCTCGGCATCGTGGCGGGACTGGATGCCCCGGACGCCGGCTTCGACGTGCACGAGCTGCTGCAACGGCTCAAGCTGCACCCGCTCTTCCGGTCCTATTTCGACGGCGGTGAGCTGTTGGAATGGGGTGCCAAGACTATTCCGGAGGGCGGCTACTGGAGCCTGCCGGAGCGGCTCTCCGGCGAGGGTCTGCTCCTGGCGGGCGACGGCGCCGGCTTCGTGGACGTGGCCTCGCTCAAGGGCATTCACTACGCCGTCCAGTCGGGCCTCTTCGCCGCCCGGACCATTCTGGGCGCCCTGGAAGGAGACGGCGCCCTGGCGGGTTATGACGCGCTGGTCCGTTCCAGTTACATTTGCGCGGACCTGCGCCGGACCCGGAACATGCGGCTCGCCTTCAAACACGGCTTCGTGCGCGCTGGCGTCGAGAACGCGCTGCTGACCCTGACCCGCGGCGGGTTCCCCGGCGGCCGGATCGTCACGGACGTCGATGCCGCGGAACCCCGGCGTCCCGCGGCGGCCGACCCGTTCGTGCCGGACGGCCGGCTCACCTTCAGCAAGCTCGACGCGGTCTTCAAGTCCGGAAACGCGACGCGCGACAGCATCCCCTCGCACCTGCTGACCGGCCCCGGCATCACGCCCGAGGTCGCGCGTTTCTACGCCCACGTCTGTCCCGCGGGCGTCTACGAGCCCACCCCGGAGGGGCTGCGCGTCAATCCACCCAACTGCGTCGACTGCAAGGCCAGCGATGTGCTCGGCCCCCGCTGGTTCCCCCGTGAGGGCGGCAGCGGGCCCCGCTACCGGCTGATGTGATGCGCGCCTTCTTCGAGGATCTGCGCAGCGGGCTGCGCGATTTCTGGGCTCCGCCCGAAGCGTCCCTCAGCGACGTCGGCGCCAGCGCCGAGCCGATGATGGCCCGGGTGCGCATCAGTCTGACCGTCGCGCTGCTGGTACTGCCCTTCTCGACGCTGGTGTTTGCCTCGCCCGGCCAGCGCCCGACCTCGCTGGCCGGACTGCTGGTGATCGCGGGGGCGGTGCTGATCGCGATCGCCGCCTACGTGCTGGTGCAGCGGGAGCTCCGCAAGCCCTGGCTCCCCACCTTCACCAGTCTGCTCGACGTCAGCCTGGTCTCCGCCACGCTGCTCGGGTTTGCCCTGATCGGCGACCCGCACCAGGCCGTCAACAGCAAGGTGGTCTTCGACGCCTACTTCCTCGCGATCGGGGCCACCTGCCTGCGCTACGATCTCAGGCTCTCCATCATCGCGGGAGCCGCCGCGATGGTGCAGTACCTGATCCTGGTGCTCTGGGTCGCGCTCTTTCACGATCTCAATCACGAGCGCTACGCGCCCTGGCTGTACGGGCACTTCTACTGGTGGGAACAGATCACCCGGCTCTTCCTGATGGCGCTGGCGACCCTCCTGGCCACGGTGATCGTGCTGCGGCTGCGCCGCCACCGCAACCTCTCCAGCAGCGATGCGCTGACCGGGCTGTTCAACCGCGCGTATTTCGAGGAGTTCCTCGCCGCCGAAGTGCGGCGCTCGAAGCGCTACGCCAAATCGTTCGCCGTGGCGATGGTGGACATCGATCGCTTCAAGAACTTCAACGACAGCTATGGCCATGCCGCGGGCGACGAAGCCCTCAGGACCGTCGCCAACCTGCTGCGGCGCTCGGTGCGGCGCAGCGACTTGGTCGCGCGCTACGGCGGCGAAGAGATGGTGGTGGTGATGCCCGAGACCACGCTCAACCAGTCCCGGGTACGGCTGGAAACGGTGCGCGAAAACATCGCCGCCGAGGCGATCAAGCTGCCCAAGCGCGGCGATCAGGTCAGGGTGACCGTGAGTGCCGGAGTCGCCTGCTGGCCCACCGATGGGGAAAACCCCGACGATCTGCTGCACATCGCCGATGCCCGGCTCTTCCATGCGAAGGCCCTGGGCCGAAACCGCGTGGTATCGTCGAGCGTAGCCGCTGCGTCCGTCTAGCTCGCGATCTCACGGCCGGTGTACCGCCTGGCCGAGGGTCAGGTCGCTCGCGGTGTAGGTCTCTTCGTCGTCGGCCACGGTAGCGGAGTAATCGATCGTGATCTTCGTGGGATAGCCGTACACCGGGTCGTAGCTCACGGACAGCGACGCGGCTTTACGAGTGATGGCGTCCTCGATCTTGTCGAACAGATCCGGGATCGTCTGGAGATAGGAGATCCAGGCGGCTTCCACCGGGTTCTTCGAATCGGTGTACTGGGCCCAGACCACGCTGCCATTCTCCACCGAGATTTCGATTTCCCGGCCGGACAGCACACAAAAGCATGCCCGGGAAAGCTTGAACGTGTACCAGCCGCTCCCGTGCGCCTGCCAGAGCCCGCGGGCGGTCACGAGCTGCGCCTGCGGATCCGGCCCCGTGGCGGATTCGCAGGCGAGGAGCGCCAGGGGGAAGGCGAGGAGCCAGGGACGTACACGCATGCCGGGATAGGTTGCAGAGGCCGTGCCGCGGAAGCGGCGCTCCAACTCCTTATTCGATGCGGCCCGGGTGCCGAGGGTTGCCCGCTGGTGGGACCGGCCTGGCGCGACCCTGGGACGCGCGTGTCGAACCGACACGTGCGGCCTCACTCACCCAGAATCTTGATGATGACCCGTTTGCGCCGCTGCCCGTCCCACTCGCCATAGAACACCCGCTGCCACGGACCCAAGTCGAGCTTCCCCTTGGTGACGGGCAGGATGACCTCGTGTCCCACCGTGAGACTCCTGAGGTGTGCGGCGGCGTTGTCTTCGCCGGTTTCGTTGTGCCGGTACCTGGCGGGGTCCCATGGGGCGATCGTCTGCTCGAGCCACTGGAGAATGTCGTGCCAGAGGCCGGATTCGTGGTCGTTCACGAAGACCGATGCCGAAATGTGCATCGCGGACACCAGCGCGAGGCCTTCACGGATGCCGCTGCCGGCGAGCTGCTCGTCCACGGCGTCGGTGATGTCGATGATCTCCTGACGCTTGCGGGTTTCGAACCAGAGATAGTGGGTGTGGGACCTCATCGCATCGCTCCGTCGCCGCGAGTCGAGCCAAGGCTAGGAGTCGGTGGGGTCTTGCGCAATCCATCGCAGCGTCACATCTTCGGAGCACAATTGAAGTCTCGTGGCGATTTGCGGCGTATTGCGGCCACGTAAAACAACCGCTAAAAAGCCTCGCGCTCGCGTGTCTTTTTGGCACCGGGCGTTTTCGTTGCCGGTGTCCGAAGCCCCCGGGCGACGAAGGCGGGGAGGGCTGTGATGCCGTTACCCGTGACCGGTGACCCGTTACCAGTAAAAGCCCATCGTCCTACGCTCCTGCCGCATTCGCTGGCTTGCCGGGCCTGCGGCGCGGAATTCCCCGCGCAACCCAGCGCGATCTGTGAAGCCTGCCTCGGCCCGCTCGAGCCGCGCTATGACCCCGCTCGCACCCTGCCGTCGGCTCAGGAGC
>CAYNNS010000132.1:0-8568 GCA_964398345.1 uncultured Gemmatimonas sp.
ACCAGGCCCAGCCCGAGGCGGCGACGCCCGCGAAATCGGCGACTTCGGCGAAGCTGCCGTCCCCCCGGTTGAGCAACAGCGCGTTGCGCTGCCACTGCGCGCGCTCCGTGTAGTCTCCGAGCTGCTTCGCGAAAGCGGTATGGGTCGGGATCTGGGTCTTGCGGTGGCGCGAGTCGTTCGCCAGCATGTCCACCTGGAACAGGTCGACGTTGCCGTCGCGATCGATGTCCGCGAAGTCCACCGCCATGTCGGAGTTGGCGGTGCGCCGGATCGCCTGCTTCGCGATCAGGTGGAAGTTCCCCTTGCCGTCGTTGATCCAGAACTGATCGGGGTCCTCGAAGTCGTTGGCGACGTAGAGATCGGGCGCGCCGTCCCCGTTGACGTCGTAGAAGCGTGCCGCGAGGCCGAAATCCTCTGGCTCGTCCTTGAGCAGGTCACCGTTCGCATCCCGGAAGCGCGGGTTATTCGCGAGCCGCTCTCGGGTGAAGTGGCCGTGTCCATCGTTCTTGTAGAACCAGTCGGGGTCGGCACGCTGGATCAGCGAAATCCCGTTGAGGTCCTTGCGCTCCTGGAGCCGGTAATCCGCCTGCCGCTCGGGGATCACCTCGAAGTGCTTTCCCCGCTGCTTGACGATCTGGTCGAAGGCGCGCTGCTGCGGCGACAGCGAGTCCAGCATGGTGCGCGCCTTGTAGTTGGCAATATAGAGATCGAGGAAGCCGTCGCTATCGACAGCCGCCATCGTCGCCGTCGTGCTGCCCCGCCCTTCCGGGACGAGCCCCGACGTGGCGGTGGCATCGGTGAAGTGGCCGCTGCCGTCGTTCAAAAAGAGGGAATTGCGGCCGCCCATCGAGGTCACGATGAGGTCGAGGTCGCCATCCCCATCCACGTCGGCGAAGACCGCGCCGGTCGAAGGCCGGTCGCCGAGCGCCACGCCGCGCTCCCGCGCCACCTCGCGGAAGTGCCAATTTCCCTCATTCAGATACAGCGCGTTCGGTCCTTCGATGCGGCAGAGGTAGATGTCGGGGCGACCGTCGCCATCGACATCACCGATAGCCACGCCGGAGCCGTGCATGAGATGGCGGTTGCGGATTGCCGCGGAGTCGGAGACCGCGTTGGCAAAGTCGATGCCGGTGGTGGCACCCGGAAGACGGGTGAAGCCGTCGCTCCGGTGGCCCGGCGCGGCAAGGACCCGCCAACGAAACCCCTGGCCCTCCTGCCAGGGACCGGGTTCAGCTGTCTGATGACACGCGGCAGCAAGCAGCAGGCCGCCCAACGCGACGCCGCACCGCTTCACTGGGTCTTCCGCGTGCGCACTCTGGCAAGAATCGAACGTGCGATACAGCGCCCCTGGTCCTCGCCGATCCGGTAGCTCATCAGGTAATGAATGCCGCCATAGACACGGGACATTCCGACTTGTTCCGCGGCCTCCACGAAGCTGGCGAAGTGCCGGACCGGGTGTCCCAGCGGAATGTGGGTCGCATCGTCAAAGCCGTGCCCATCACCCAGCAGGGTGGTGAGAATCTCCGCCGTGGCCCGCGATTGAATCGCGTGCCCGGACGCGAATTCGGGAAACGGCGGAGTGAGCAGCAGGGGATGCCACTTGGGATCGATATACCGCTGGATATAGGTGACCGGCCGGATCAGATCCGTCTGATATTTCAGCCTCCAGCATACGATGAATGCATCGGCCATGCCGATGGCCGCGAGCGCGTAGACCTCAACGGCACGCTCCGGGCTGAGTCCCCGTTGCAGGGCGAGCTGGCTGATGATGCCGAGCCAATGGCCCGAGGGCGTCCCCGACTCACCCGGGTTGTCCGCCCAGAAGTAACCGATCTGCGCCTGTTCCGGCGTCAGATGACGGCCAATCTGGTAGGTCGAGTCCACCTGGGCATAGAAGGGCGAGTGCTTGTCGGTCGAGAACGGCATCGGGGGCACCGCCTGGCAGCTATCCGCAGACTGCAGCGCGAACGGTCGCAACTCTCCCCAGTGCGGCTCCAGTGGCTGCGTCACATTGATGCCGGGAACCAACGTGGTTCCCATGCGCTTGGGCCGATTGACGGTCAGACTCCGGTCACCGATGACACCGGGCCGCGCGGCTGCGGTCGGGTTATCGAACTGCACCAGGTCCTGTTCCGCAGAGAGGTTCTGCGAGCGGTATTCGGCCTCGGTCGCCGTCGGAACCCAGTAGCCGGGGCCCTGAGGAAGCGTGTACGACATGGTGCGGGTTTCCAGATAGCGATCCTTCGCGGCCCAGCTCAACAGGGCCTTGCCCAGCGTGTCGCCGTATTCCTGGGACCGCGCTTGGATCGCGCGGGACACCCCCTGGGCGACTCGTGCACCGAGCAGCGAGTCATGCAAGGCTCGAATCGCGACGCCCGTCGAAGCAAAACCCTCGCGAAACAGCTGCAGGAGAACGGTGGTTTGCGCCTCGACGGCGACGCTGGCGGGGTCGTAGCGCTGCCCACGCTGCGGTTTGGGGAGTGAATCGAGCCCGTTGAGCTGCCCTGCGAGGGTACGCAGGCTGTCGGAAAACGCCGCCCATCCCTCGTAGAGCGCGATCGCGGCGTAGACACTCACCCGCGAGGCATTCACCGGCGACAAGCGTTCGGCGCGAGCCAGGGCGTAGTGGGTGGCGGTCCATCGAGCGACGAAGCCCGCATCAGCGGGAGGAACGGGCTTACTGCAAGCGATCAAGCACGCGACCAGCAGCGTCGTGGCGGCGTGGAAAGCCCGGCGGTGCATCAGGTGCTCCAGGAGAGGTTCTGCGCCCGGAGTATAATACGCTGATGCGACCTACCCGACTCCTCGTCCCCGCGCTGCTGCTCGCTGCGAGCGGCACTCTCGCGGCGCATGACCTGTTTCTCAAGCTGGGCGACTACTTCGTCCGGCCCGGCGCGGCGGTGCGCATCACCGCGCTCAACGGCACCTTCACCACCAGCGAGAACGCGATCGCCCGCGCCCGGGTGGCGGACCTCTCGCTCGCCGGTCCCGCCGGCCGCCAAGGGATCGACACCACGCAGCTCGGTGCGGAAGGCAACCGGACAGTGATCCGAGCCCGCGCCGGAGGCAGCGGGACCTATGTCCTGGGTCTCTCCCTGCGGCCCAGCGAGATCACGCTCAAAGGGGAACAATTCAACGCCTATCTCAAGGAGGAAGGACTGGAAGCGACGCTGGCGGCCCGGCGGGCGGCGGGCGAGCTAACCCGGCCGGCCACCGAGCGGTATGCCAAGCACGTCAAGGTGATCTTTCAGGCGGGCGCCCAGCGCAGCGCGAGTTACGCCGTCGTCTTCGGCTATCCCGTGGAGATCGTGCCCCTGGCGAATCCCTACGAGCTCAAGGCCGGTGACACGCTGGCGCTGCGGCTGCTCAAGGACGGCGCCCCGGCGGCGGGGATCGCCGCGCTCGCCGGAGGACGTACCGCGGCCGGCGCCGCGATCGGACCGATCGCGCTGCAGGCCGGCCCGGACGGCGTCGTCCGGGTTCCGCTGCGCGCGCGGGGGACCTGGTACGTGAAATTCATCTCGATGACCCGGGTCGCGGAGCCCAAGCTCGATTACATCTCGCAATGGGCCACGCTCACCTTCGCCGTGCGGCGGTGAGCCTCAGCCGCGCGCCAGCATCCGCTTGATCGGCTTCACCAGCAGCGCCAGGATCACGGCGAAGAGCAGCGCGACGGCGGTGACCGTGCCGAAGATCTGCTGACCGGTGAACTTCTCGGTGAGGCTCGCCGCCGTGCCGGCAATCTTGTTGCCGACCGAGCTCGCCAGGAACCAGACCCCCATCATCAATCCGGTAACCCGCGCCGGCGCCAGCCGCGTCATCGCCGAGAGGCCGACCGGGCTGAGGCACAGCTCGCCCACCGTATGCAGGAAGTAGGTGAGCACCAGCCACAGCGGGCTCACCTTCTGGCCGCTCGCCGCCGCGGTCGCCGCGAGGATCATCACAGCGAAGCCGGTGCCGAGGAAGAAGAGGCCGAGGGAGAACTTGGCCGGCGTCGAGGGGTCTTTGCCCTTGCGGCCCAGCATCAGCCAGACCGCCCCAGCGACGGGCGCCAGGATGATGATGAGGGCGGCATTGACCGACTGGAGCCAGCTCGCGGGATAGCTGATCCCGAAGATGGTGTTCCGTACCTGATTCTGCGCAAAAAGGTTGAGCGTCGAAGCCGCCTGCTCGAAAGCCGACCAGAATACGGTGGCGGCAAGAAACAGCACGAAGATCACGACGAGACGCTTGCGCTCATCGCTGCTCCAGTCGCCGGCGCTAAAGAGCCACGCGAAGAAGCCGATGACCACGCCGAGCAGCACGAAGTCCATCACCCCGCTCACGCCGGTAGGCGTCACGTGGATGGTGCCGGCGCGGGACAGCAGCACCAGCACCACGACCACCGCTGCCGCGGCGAGGATCGCAAAGGCAAACTTGCGCCGCGCTGCCCCGAGGGCCTCGGGAGTGGGAGAGCCCAGCACCGTCAGCCCCGCGCCACCGAGCCGCCGGCCAGTCAACACGTACTGCAGTAACCCGAACGCCATGCCGAGCGCACCAAAGCCGAAGCCGAAATGCCACGACGTTGTCGGGTCGATGCCGAGCTTCGCGAGCAGATGCTGGAAGCCGACTCCCTGAGCGAGCCAGCCGCACACAATCGGGGAGATCGTGGCGCCAAGGTTGATGCCCATGTAGTAGATGGAAAACCCGGCATCGCGCCGGACGTCATCCGGGGTGTAGAGCTGTCCGACCAGCGCCGAGATGTTGGGCTTGAGCATTCCGGTGCCGAGGCAGATGAAGATCAGGCCCGGATAGAGCAGTGAGGTGCCGCGGGGGTAGGCGAGGCAGCCCTGGCCCAGCATGATGAGCACCCCGCCCCAGAACACCGAGCGGCGCAACCCGAGCACCTTGTCCGCCACCCAGCCACCGGGCAGAGACATGAGGTAGACCGAGGCGGCGTAGGTCCCGTAGATCGCGCCGGCGCGATCGACTCCCCAGCCCAGGCCGCCGATCGCGAGCGGGGCGGTCATGAACAGAATCAGGATGGCCCGGAGCCCGTAGAAGCTGAAGCGCTCCCACATCTCGGTGAAGAAGAGCGTGGACAGTCCGGCGGGATGCCCGAAGAACGCGGTGTCCTGGGATTTGGCCACGAGTCGCCTCGGCTGAGGGGGAGTTACTGCTTGCCCAGCTTCTTCTTGAGCAGATCGAGCTGCTGCTGCACCGCCTGGTCGCGCGCCTCGCGCTCGGCTTTCTGGCGCAGCGCTTCGAGCTCGCGATCGGACTCGGGCTCGACCGAAGGGCGCGGGCTGCCCGCAACTCCCTGACGCACGTTGTGGAGCTCCGCGGTCCGGCTCTCCTGCTCGCGTTCGATGTAGGCCAGCTCGTCCTGGATGACGGCGACCTTGCGTTCCAGCAGGCCGACCCGCTCACGATGCTTGCCGGCGAATTGCTCGGCGATCCTGCCGGTCTCCGCGTCGCCGATCTCGCCGGCGAGCCGGCCGCGGCGCTCGGCGTCCTCGAGGTGCTGGCGTTCGCTCCTGAGCTCGCGTTGCGCAGCCGCCATCGCATCACGATTCTGCCCCGCGGCGACCTTGAGCTCCACCAGCGCGTCGTGCAGTCCCGCCGCCTGGGTACGGCGGTCCGGCAGCGGGGAAAGCAAGCGATCGAGACGGGCGCGCAGTTCGTCGAGACTCATCGGTCCAATGTTACCGCCGTGATGTATCTTTGGGAATCAATGCTGTCGCGTCTCCTGGTCGCTGGGTCCGCTCTGCTCGTGCTTGCCGGCTGCTCGGGAAAGGCCGGGAATTACGGTTGCGGTTTTGCCGCGGTCGCCGGCCAGAGCATGCTGCTCGACCAGTTCACCCGACCCGGCACCGTCGTCGCGAATCTTCCCACCGACATCCCCGAAGCGCTCCCGGTGCGGATCGCTCTCGGTCCCGCCTTCACGTCGATCGTGGGCAAAGCCGACACGATGCTGGTGGTTGGGGTGCAGGGCACGCTGCCGGCGACTCCCGTCGCCGGCTTCGGCGTGATCGTGCTGAACCCGCAGGACCGCGTGCTCGGCGTGCTGCTCTACGAGGGCCAGGTCATCAAGGACGCACCCGTGCTCGGCAGCGTGAACGCCGCGGGCCGGGACGTGCCGCTGATCGGCATCCGGCTGGACCTCGCGCAGTTCGAGAAGCCTTCCTGTCCCATCTTCCCGGACTCCCTCCGCAAGTAGCGCCGCCACTGCGCTCCGGTGTATCGTTCCAGGGCGGAGCGTGTTGATCTGAAATGATTTACATCTGCATTCCCAGCTACGACGAAGGCCCCACCGTGGGGCTGGTGCTCTGGAAGATCCGCAAGGTCTTCGAGGAGTTCCCCCGCGAGTATCAGCTGCTGGTGGGGGACGACGGCTCTTCCGACAGCACGGCGGAAGTGCTCGAGCCCTACGCCAAGGTCCTGCCCCTCACCATTGTGCGCCATCCTCGTCGTCAGGGATATGCCCGGACCGTGGAAGAGCTGCTCCGGCTTGCCCAGGGCCGCAGCGACCGGCCCAAGCGCGACAGCGCCATTCTCATGCACGCCGATTTCTCACACGGCCCCGAATACCTGCCCGATTTCGTCCGCCGTCTCGAGAGCGGCGCCGACCTCGTCGTCGGCGAAGCGACACTTGAGGGTGAGCCGTCCCGGTCCCGCAGGCTGGTGCGCCGCTGGGCTCCGACGGTGCTCCGGCGCGCGGTTCGTGTACCCGGCGTCGCCGATACCGTAAGCGGCTTCGTGGCATTCCGGTTGATGGTCCTGCGTGGCGTGCTGCACTCCGGCAGAGATTCGCTCAGTGGCGAAGGCTGGGCCGCGAACGCCGAGCTCATCGGAAACGCAGCGCGGCAGGCCCGGCGCGTCGAAGCGGTACCCGTCGTGGAGCGGCACGACCGCCGCACCCGGCCCAGCCGAATTCGGCCCCTGGAAACACTCCGTCAGCTCTGGCGCGCGGGCGGAAGCATCCGGCTGGCACCGCCCGGCCGTGTCGAGGAGGCGGCCTCGTGACGCTGCTCGCACTGGCAATGGCGGTGCTGCATACGGCCGCACCGGTCCGCCCCTTCCGGGTCGGCGAGCATTTCGAGTACGTGGCCAAGTACAGCGCTCTCAATGTGGGGTCTGCAGCGATCGACGTTGCGCCGATCGACACGGTGCGCGGCCATCCCGCCTACCATTTTCGTTTCATCCTCAAGGCGAGTGCGCTGTTCGGTAGTTTCAAGATCGAGAGTGAGATCGAGTCCTGGACCGATACGGCGAGCTTTCACTCCCTGCGGTTCCGCCGCAACAACCTGCAGAACGGCAAGCAGTACCTACGCTCCTTCGAGATCCTGGGCGACTCGGGGTACTATCGCCAGGTCGAGCCGCAGCCGTTACCCAACGACCGCTCCGTGGCGGAGCCGCTGGATGACGCCTCGTTTCTCTATTTCGTCCGCAGCCTGCCGCTCGAGGTTGGGAAGACCTATCAATTCGACCGGTACTACTGGGCTGCGAAGAATCCGATCGTGATCCAGGTGCTCAAGCGGGAGACCCTGGAGCTGCCCGACGGCACCAAGGCCGACTGCCTGGTCCTCAATCCGGTGGTGGGCGAGACCGGATTGTTCGGAAAGCGGGCGGACGCCAGGGTGTGGCTCACCAACGACGCCCGCCGCATCCCGGTGCAGATTCGTTCCCGTTATAGCTTCGGAGAAATTACCCTCAAGCTCCAGCGCATTGCCCAGGCCGGCGGCAATTGAAACTCGCGGGTTAGCGGGGCGCCTGCTCGCCCTGTGCCTCACGGCCTGCGCCGGCCGGCAGGTCAGCCCGCCCCACCCCGTGCTCTCCCCCGGCGCCGTCGAAGAGCCCGTGACCGCGGTGCTCACCGCCGCCTTGCGCGCCGACAGCCGCGGCGAGCCCGCCGATTCGCTCTGGGCCGCCGACGCCGCGATCGTGGCCAACGGACAGGTTCGCTCCCAGCCGCCCCGCTTCGCCGGAGTCGGCCAGGGCGGCGACATCGCCATCACGTCCAGCCGCCTCGAAGTACGGCAGAGCCTGGTGTGGGTTTACCTCGAGTATCGCTGGCTGTCGCTGAGGGATGGAGCGGCGGCGGAGGGCAAGGCGACGGTGCTGCTCACGCCCAGGACGGACGGGTTAGGCTGGCGGATCGTGCACGCCCACAGCTCCACCCCACGATGAAAACACGAGAGCGAAGCGGCTGCCCGCTTCGCTCTCGATTCCTGCCGCGCGTTCCGGCGACTCAGGTCGCGGGCTTGTCTCCCTTGATCACCCCGCGCATCCGGTCCGCCAGCCCCGGCGCAAAGATCCGGAGCACCAGGTAGAGGATGAAGCCCCAGAAAGCGAGCCACAGCAGCGTCATCAAGAGGCTGATCGCGAAGCCGAACACCCACCCCACCAACCGCAAGGCGAGCAGAGCGACGATCGCGAAACCAGCAAACCCGACCATGCTACGGACCATGGTATCCTTCCCTTTCTGGGCACCGACTGAAGCTAACCAACCTATAGAATGTAGTAGAATACGGGCGACGTTTCAGAAAGTTTCGTCGAGGACTAAGTGGCCACAGCACCTGATGTTGT
>CAYNNS010000133.1:0-8562 GCA_964398345.1 uncultured Gemmatimonas sp.
GCACGTTCCCCGCGAACCCGTTCCAGGCCTCTAACCCGCTCGCCACGGCCGCCGAAGTCAGCAACAAGGAGGACGTGTGGCGCTTCGCCAGCTCGACGCGCCTGCAGTGGACCGCGCTCAGCGCCGAGCGGAGCTCCCTGGTGGTCTCGGCGATGGGCGGGCTCGATTACTTCATCCAGAAGAACGCGATCTTCTCGCCGCCCGACCTCCAGTATGAGCCGCTCGACGGGCTGCTGGGCACGTCGCTGCTCAACAACTCCGACAATCTCAACGGCAACCTCGACGGCAACGCAGTGCACACCTACCGCGGCGGCGGCTTCACTGCGACGACGTCGGCCGGGGTGCAATACTCCCGCCGCAGCCTCGATATCAACCGGATCACTTCGCGCGGGCTCATCGCCGGGCAGCAGAACGTGAGCGCCGGGACCGCGGTGGGCGTCTCGGAGAACCGCTCGCTGATCAAGAATCTGGGGATCTACGCCCAGGAAGAGGTGCTGCTCATGGGAGAGCGGCTCTCGCTGACCGGCGGCCTCCGCGCCGACCAGTCGAGCCTCGACGCCGACCCCAACCACCTTTCCTGGTACCCGAAAGTTGCGGGCGCCTACCGGCTCGGGACCCACGGCTTCATCAACGAGCTGAAGCTGCGCGCCGCCTTCGGCCAGACGGGCAACGAGCCGCTCTACGGCCAGCGCTTCACTCCGCTCAACTCCACGCTCAACATCGGCGGCCTGCCGGGGCTGGTGACCCTCGGCACGGTGGGTGCCAAGGACCTGCGTCCCGAGCGGAACCAGGAGTTCGAGTTCGGCTTCGACGGCGAGTTCCTGAAGAACCGGCTCTCGGTCGAGGCGAGCGGCTACCAGAAGAACGTCAAGGACCTGCTGCTCACCCGGAACCTGCCGCCCTCCTCGGGCTTCGCGACCGAGATCTTCAACGGCGGCAAGCTGCGGGTCAGAGGCGTGGAAGTCGCCGCGGCCTGGATTCCCCTGCAGAGCCACGACGTCGAGTGGTTCCTGCGGACCACCTTCTCCAAGAACTTCAGCCGCATCACCGAACTGCCGGTGCCGCCCTTCCAGACCGGCGGCTTCGGCTCGAGCCTCGGCGCCTTCCAGATCGAGCAGGGCAAGTCGGCCACGCAGATCGTCGGGACCGACACCCTGCCCGGCGGCGGCCACACGACGAAGGACGTGGTGCTGGGCGACGCGAACCCGAGCTTCCGGATGTCGTTCAACAGCGACCTGACCTACAAGCACTTCACCGCGCACGCGCTGGTCGACTGGCAGCAGGGCGGCAGCGTGGTGAACCTGACCCGCCTGCTGCAGGACGCCTTCGGGAACGCACCCGACGGCGCGGCCGGTGACACGCGCATCGGCGCGTGGGCCGGCGGGGCCGCCTCGACCTACATCGAGAAGGCGACCTTCGTGAAGGTGCGCGAGATCTCGGTGAGCTGGGACCTGCCGCGTTCGGTGATCCGCAGCCTCTGGAGCGGCGTGCGGACGGCACAGATCGCCATCAGCGCGCGCAACCTGTTCTGGCTGGCGACGCCGTACCACGGCTTCGACCCCGAGGTGAGCAACTTCGGCAACCAGCCGATCGCGCGGAACATCGACGTGACGCCGTACCCGCCGAGCCGCAGCTTCTTCTTCACCATCAACCTCGGCATGTGAGGGAAAGGAGGACGACCATGCACCGCACTCTGCGACTGGCAGCCTCGGCCCTCGCCGTCTGGGCACTGGGGGCGTGCCACACGCTGGATGTCACCGATCTGAATAACCCGGGGCTGGAAAGCCTGGAGAACAACCCGACGCCCGTCGGGCTCAACACCGCCGCAACCGGCCTGCTCATCGGGCTGCGGGTCGGCATCGCCGAGCCCAACGGCTGGATCGCCATCCTCGGTGCGCTCGGGCGCGAAGGCTTCAACCTCAACACCAACTCCGACCCGCGTTATGTCGCCGAGCTGATCCTGGGGCCGCTGAATCCGGGCTCGGGGGCGTTCGGGGCGAACTTCTGGGCGGCGCGCTACGCCAACATCCGCAACAGCTTCATCGTGCTGAACGCGACCGACAAGGTCGTGGGAATGACCGACCCGCAGAAGGAAGGCCTGCGCGGCTTCGCGCAGACCATCCAGGCGCTGGAGCTGTTGCGGGTGATCGTAACCCGCGATGCCAACGGCGCGGTGATCGACACCGACCGCGATCCTTCCGGCGATCCCGGGCCCATCGTCCCCAAGGCCGACGTCTACACCAGGATCGAGACCCTGCTCGACGGGGCCCGCACCCATCTCCAGGCCGCGGGAAGCTCCTTCTCCTTCCCGCTGGGCGCCGGGTTCACGGGGTTCGATACCCCCGCGACCTTCCTCAAGATCAACCGCGCCATTCGCGCCCGGGAGGCGGTGTACAACAACAAGTTCACCGACGCGCTCACCGCCCTCGGCCAGTCCTTCCTCGACACCGGGGCGCCGCTCAGTCTCGGCGCGTATCACGTCTACGGCACCGCCTCGGGAGATCTCGCCAACAACATCCTCGAGGGGACGCCAGTGATCCGCGCCAATCCGCTGCTGGTATCCTCGGCGCAGCTCCGGGTGGGCGGTGCGCCGGACAAGCGGGTGACCGACAAGATCGAAGGCGGCGACGCGGGTACGGGGAGCTCGGGTACCACGAGCATCACCTCGAACCAGCACTTCAAGATCTATCCGAGCAATACCTCCCCGGTGGCGATCATCCGGAACGAGGAGCTGATCCTGCTGCGCGCCGAGGCGTATCTCGGGTCGAACAACCTGCCGCTGGCGCTGCAGGACATCAACTTCATCCGGCAGAACTCGGGCGGGCTGCCGCCCTACTCCGGGCCGGTTACCGCGGCGGCGCTGCTCGACGAGCTGTTGTACAACAAGCGCTATTCGCTGCTGTGGGAGGGGGGAAACAGCTGGATCGACTACCGCCACTACGGCAAGCTGACCAACCTGCCCCGGATGGTGACCAACGGCAAGTTCTTCACCAAGATGCCGTTCCCGAACAACGAGTGCCTGGTGCGTTCGGACGCGTCAACGCAGCCGGGATGTAGTCCGGAGGCGGGACAATAACAGCAGCCTCGGAGTCAGCGGAGGTCACGGAGTTACGCGGAGAAAAGCCAAAACACTAGTTGTTTACTCCGCGTAACTCCGCATTCTCCGCAAACTCCGAGGCTTGCAGTTTTCTCAGATCGCGTCGGGCAGCCTGACTCCGGAAGCCGAGCGGTCTCCGCGGAGCGCGGCGTCGAGGTGCAACAGCATGGTTGCGACGCCGGCGGCACCCTGCATCAGCCCGGTCTGCGCCGCGACTTCGGTCGGTGAGACCCGGTTTTCTGCCTGGACCCACCGTTCGGCGTCGCCGCCCTCAGTGCCCCGATGCAGCAAATCGTCCGCCTGACGCTGCGCGTACGCCAGGTCAGCCGCGCTCCCGGTCCGGGCATAGCGCTTCAGGAAATACTCCGCCACGCCGGCGTTGCCGCAGCACTGGGAGATGTTATTCCAGAACCCGGCGGTACGCTGCTCGGGAACTCCCTGCGCGATGATACCCCGCGCCCCGGCATCTTCAGCGCCTCGCCAGCCCGCAGTGCCATCGATCGCGTGCAGGCGTACCCAGAGCCGAGCGGTCCCTGCGCCGCCGTGGCACCAGCTCAGATAGAACAGCTCGGCGCCGTCGCCGTCGTGATGCCGGATGACGATACCATCGCCTGAGGGCACCGCGATCGCGCGCAAGTAACGCGCGCCGTCGAGCGCCGCCTCGAGGTGCTTCGACTCCCCGCCCTGCTGCGACAAGGTCGCCAGGAAATAGGCGATCCCCGCGGTGCCGTGGGAAAAGTTGGGCATCTCGCGCGGGAAGCTCGGATCCATCATCCACTTGCGCTGGCCTTCCGCGACGGGCTTCGCGACCGCGATCAGCCGGTCGCCGGCCTGGCGCGCAAAGTCGATCGCCTGGTCACCCAGCAGGTCGCGGAAAGCGAGAAGCGTGAGCCCGATACCCGCTGTCCCCGCAATGATGTCGTTGACGTCGTTCCAGGCCGGCCCCGCGGCGGCGAGCGCTTTTGCGGCAGCGACCGCCGCTGCCTCGAGTTGCCGGTTTCCCGTAGCCCGAGCGGTTTCGCGCAGCACGAAGGCGTGCCCCGCCATCCCCTCGTACAAGCCCGACTCCATGGGCGGATGCGTTGCCAGCTCCAGGGCACCAGCTTCCGCCTCCTCGAGAAAGCGCTTGTCGCCGGTGTATGCGTGGAGCTCGAGGTAGCCGAGCACCACGCCCGGTGTGCCGCTGTAGAGGGAAAGCTCGGGTGCGCCGCGTTTGGAGTCGCCGGGGGTGCACGGCCAGGTGCGGCCCGCCGCGGTCTTGATCGCGGTGGAGCGTATCCAGTGCTCGGCGCGGAGCGCGACCTCGAGATACGGCCGCTTGAATCCGCTCAAGCCTGCGAGCAGCCTGGGCGGGAGGGCGGCAGCGGCGCCGGCACAGACTCCAAAACGAACGAGTTCCCGCCGGGAGATCTGTGGGTTCATTGGCTGACTCGGATGCCGAGCTGGAAAAGGTAACGCTGGCCCCCGCGCGGCAGCACGCCCGCCTGCTCGTTGACCACGTAGCGAAAGCGCAGATTCACCGGATCGAAGCCGACGATCCGGAGCAGCGGGATCCGGTTCACCACCGGATTCTGGCTCGAGATGCCCAGCGGTAGCTGTCGCTCGGCGCCCCAGTCCGCATCAAAGGCGTTGAGCACGTTGAAGAGATCGGCGATCAAATCGAGCCGGGTGCGGTGGATCCGGATGGGACGGACCAGGCGCAGGCTGCTTTGCACCGACCAGGGAAGCCGGAGCGCGTTGCGCGCGGAGATCCTGCCCAGGTGACCCGCAATGTAGGAGCGAGCCAGGTTGTTGGGATCCGCCAGGATCTTCCGCATCGAGGCCGCGACGTCAGCAGGAGTATTCGGGTCGCCCGGGTCGAAGAGAAAGGCGAGATCGTTCCCATTGGCCTCATCGCCGTTCAGGTCGCCGTCCGTCACCATCGAGAACGGCCGTCCGCTCGCCGCGATCACCTGTCCGCTCAGCTCGAAGCCCCCCGGAGCAGCGACGGCCCCGCCGAACACGATCCGGTGCCACACGTCGAAGTCCGACGGGCCCCAGGTCTTGCTCAAGTCGCGCGGATTGGTGGCGACGGCCGTGAAGGTGGTCGAGGTCCGAGCCAGGCAGCAGCCGAACGTCGAATTATCTCGCGCGTTGGACCAGGTATAGGAGACGTCGAGGCGCGAGCGCGCGCCGAGTCGGTAATGCGCTTCGGCGCTCAGGGCGTGCTGCCGGCTCCGCCCAGGCGACTCCAGGGAAAGCACCCGTCCGAACGACGTGGAGACCACCGCGTCGCGATTGTTGGTGAGACCGGTGGCCGGGGCAATGGCGCTCGCCGGCACATAAACACCACGGCCACCTTCATTTGCCAGCATGAAGGCCGGGGTGGCCCGGAGATTCTGATCGAGATAGTTATAGCCGTTCCTGCCGAGCGCACCCGAGAGTGACAGCGTGACACCCAGCGCGCGGGTTAGCTCCAGATCATAGGACAGGCTCGCCTTCCACGTGCTCGGCAGGGCGAACGAGCTCCCGACGACATTCACGAATCCCGGCGGCGCGGGCGCGCTGGGAGGAAGCCCCGGCACCGTGGCGGGATCGGCGCGGTAGCCCGGGTAGCTCGGCACTGGCACCGCGCTACCACGGAGATCGACGTCAGCGAGCGTGAGGCCGGTGTAGAGCAGCTGGTTGTGATAGGAGTACGCCGGGAGCTGTCCCACGAATCGCCCGCCACCGAGTCGGAACAGGGAGCGACCCGCGGCGTCTGTTCGGAACAGCACCTGAAATCGCGGTGCCAACCCGCCCCAGTCCGAGGGCCGGCGATCGGTGCGCAATCCGAGCGCCGCTTCGAGCAGTGGATTACGGGCCGGCGTGGAGAGCACACCCATGCCATCCCAGCGGAGCCCGACCAGCACGCTGAGCGCGGGCTCGGGCTTCCACTCGATCTGACCGAAGGCGCCCAGCTCGAGCAACGTCAGCCGCGACTCGGGCGAAACTCCCGAGAGAGGCACCGTGCGCTGGAACCGGCTCGGCGCCAGCGCGTCGAGCGCCGCGATGGACGGAAACGTGAACAATCCCGTCTGCGCTTCGGCGATGAGCGTGGTGAGCCGGGCGAGCGAGTTGTCGGTGCCGAAGGTGAGGAGTGATTTCCCCCGCTGGATCACCAGCTCGTTGCCGAGCTGCAGCTGCCATTCCCGGCTCCGGTCCGGGGCGAGCCGGTTGCCGCCGAACTGCACGGTGACGTTGCCCGTCGAGCCGTTGGGAAGCAGGCTGCGGGTCTGCACGAAGCCGCGCGGAATGAGCGGATCGATCGGCACCAGCTCCCGGCTGGAGTGCGAAAGGCCGAGCTTGAGGTCGTGCTGCACCCGGGACGAGAAGGTCGAGCGCAGACTCAGGAGCCCCTGATGCTCCTGCGAGCTGAAATCCGAGCGGGCCTCGCGGAGCGCAATGGGCTGGTCCACCCCGCCGCTCAGCGGGTTAGTCCAGAAGCTGCTGGCCTGCCGTGCGGTGAGCAGGTGGCGGCTCGAGATCGCCCAGTCCACCCGGGCGAACAGGCTGGTGGCCGTCGGCGCCCGCGGGAGCTTGCCGAGCTGCTGCCCGCTGGTGCCGTACTTCGCGGCCAGGATGCTCAGAATCCGGTTGAGCGAGTCGCTCGCGATGCCCGCGGCATTCTGGGCATCAGGCGTGTCGAGCAACCCCACGAGCAGTGGCTGGCTCCCGTCCTGGCGCTCGAACACCGTATAGAAGTGCGCTTTGTCTCGTACGAGGGGCCCGCCGAGACCGGCACCCCACTGCACCGTGGTAAAGGGGCGCGCACTCCGCGGGCGGCCATCGAAGTCGGTCGCTGCCCCGAGCGACTGCGACCGGTAGTAGCTGTAGGCCGTGGCCTGAAACGTATTGGTGCCCGAGCGCGTGGCAGCCGCCACCTCACCGGCGCTTTGGCGGCCCTGGGTGACCTCGTACACGTGGGTGTTGACCTCGAACTCGCGGATCGCCTCCAGCGAGATGGCGTAGGGTCCGCCGTTGTACGTCCCGGCGCGGAGCTGGTTCCGTGATTGCACCCCATCGAGCGTGAAGCCCGTAGCGGTCCAGCGCTGCCCCGCGATGGAGAGCTGCGGACCAACCAGCGAGCTCAGGCTGGCGAGATCCGCAAAGTCGCGATTCTGGGTGGGGATCGTACGCACCTCAGCGAGATCGATGCGATAACTGCCTCCGATGCGATCTTCGCGCCTTGGAGCAGCTCCGGCGCCCACCTCGACAGGGGCCAGCTCGACGGGAGCCGGTTCGAGCGCGAAGCTCAGCTCCCGCCGCTCCCCCAGCACCATGCGGATCCCGGTCTGAATCTCGGCGTGATAGCCGATCCTCTTGGCGGTGACCAGGTACGGTCCGCCCAGCGGGATCTTGAGAACCAGGAAGCGGCCGCCCCTGTCGGTGGTGACGTGGAACCGGACGCCCGTCTCGGTGTTGAGGACGTCGATGTCGGCGTTGGAGAGGGGCTCGCCGGCCCTGGAGCGAACGGTGCCGGTGAAGGAGGGCTCGCCGACCTGAGCCACGACCGGCTGGGTAACGCCAAGCCCGGCGAAGACCAGCCTCCACAGGCTGCTGAAACGTGAGCGGAAGCTCAGAGCCGCACCTCCAGCTTGCGTCCGTCGAAGAACACCGGTTTGCTGCCGTTCAGGTCAGTAACCCGCAGCTCGAGGCGCTTCGCCGCGCCGAGCATCCGCGATCCCTTGACCAGCTCGAGGGTCAGCTTGCGAGCCCGATCGCGCCAATCCACGGTGATCCCGGTCCAGGCCCCCTGCCGGTAGTCGAACGAGAGCCCGTCATCATCGTACAGAGTTGAGCTGCTGTCGGCTCCGGGATAGATCGTCAGCGCGAGCTGCGGCTCCGCGCCTCCCTCGGTGTATTGCCGCACGGGCCCCGTAGGAATCACGGCTCCCGCCCGCAAATATATAGGTAGGGTGGCGAGGTCCACCGGCCGTTCCACTTCCCTGCCCCCGCCGGTGAGCTTCCCGGTCCAGAAGTCGTACCAGTCACCGCGCGGCAGGTAGACCCGGCGCGAGGTAGCACCCTTCTCCACCACCGGCGCGATGAGCAGGTCCCCGCCCCAGAAGTACTGGTCGCCCCGCTTGACGGCCTCGGGATCGTCGGGGTGATGCAGCCACATCGCCCGCATGAGCGGGAGCCCGGTGACGCTGGCTTCCCGGAGCGCGCTGTAGCTGTAGGGCATGAGCTGCGAGCGCAGCTCCAGGTATTTCCGGCAGATCGGCTCGACCTGCGGGTTATGCAGCTCGGCGGGGTCGGGGGTGAAGTTGGCGGTTTCGGGCGGGCCGCCGTCGCCGCCGTCCCAGCCCCAGGGCGTGTGCAGGTGCCAGTTGCGCCCGTGCGAGCGAAACAGCGGACAGAACGCCGCGAACTGGAACCAGCGCACGAAGAGCTCGCCGGTGAACTCGGAGGTGCCGTAGAAGCCGCCGATGTCGGTGCCCCAG
>CAYNNS010000134.1:0-809 GCA_964398345.1 uncultured Gemmatimonas sp.
GAGTTCCTGATGAAGAAGCACAAGATCACGGTGCTCAAGGGCCAGGGGGTGCTGCAGCCGGGCAGGAAGCTCAAGGTCGGAGCCGAGGTGCACGCCGCGAACAAGGCCATCGTGATCGCCACCGGATCGCGCGTCAAGGGCATTCCGCAGATCGGGCTGGAGCTCAACAAGACCACGGTCATCAGCTCCGACGAGGCGCTCTTCCTCGAGCAGGCGCCCGCGTCGCTGGCCATCGTCGGCGCCGGCGCGGTCGGCTCGGAGTTCGCGGACATCTTCAACGCCTTCGGCACCAAGGTCACCCTGATCGAGGCGCTGCCGCGCATCCTGCCGATCGAGGACGCCGAGGCGTCCGACGTGCTCACCAAGAGCTATCGCAAGCGCGGCATCACCGTCCTCGCCGGAGCCAAGGTGCTCAAGGCGACGCTCGCCACCAACGCGGTCACCCTGAGCGTCGACGCGGGCGGCAAGACCGAGACCGTCAGCGTCGAGAAGGTTCTGATGGCCGCGGGGCGCGCGGTGAATACCGAGGGGATGGGCTTTGCGGAGAGCGGCGTGCAGCTCACCGACCGCGGCTTCGTGAAGGTCAATCCCGCGACGCTCGAGACCACGGCGCCCGGAGTCTACTGCATCGGCGATGTGGCGGGCCCGCCCATGCTCGCGCACAAGGGAAGCCGCGAAGGGACGTTCGTCGCGGAGCTGCTCGCGGGCCAGCGCCCGCACCCCATCAAGTCCGACAATGTCCCCAGCGTCACCTACTGCCACCCCGAAGTCGCGAGCAACGGGCCCACCGAGGATCAGGGCAAGGAGAA
>CAYNNS010000134.1:819-8561 GCA_964398345.1 uncultured Gemmatimonas sp.
GGGCCTGCGACTCAATCGAGACCGGGGGGTTCGTTAAGATAATCCGGGACAAGAAGTACGGCGAGATTCTCGGCGCCCACATCGTGGCGAGCCATGCGTCCGAGATGATCCACGAGCTGGTCGTGGCGCGGGAGAACGAATACACCGTGGAGGAAGTGGACCTCGCGATTCACGCGCATCCCACGCTCTCGGAAGCGACGGCCGAGGCCTGCCTCGATTCCATGGGAAGGGTGATTCACATTTGATCGGCCGGGTTATCGGCGCCATGGCGTTCGGTGTCGCACTGGGCACCGGGCTGCTCGCCCTCGTGACCTGGGGCATTCGCGCCCTGCAGGCGAGCCGCCTGGCGATCGCGGCGCCCGCGAGCCGCGGCTTGACCCCGGGCCTGCTGCCCGTCCTCCTGATCGGCACGCTCGCCGCGCTGGTCGCCGCCGGCATCGCGGCCTGGGTCCTGCTCGAGCCGCTGGGGAACCCCTGGCGCCGGGCGATGCTCGGCATCATCAGCGGCTGCGCGGCGTTCGTGGTGGCCCTGGTGACCTGGCCGGTCGAGCGCGTCTTCGGCCGCCCGGGGCTGCTGACCCTGGCGGCGGGCTGCGCGGTGCTTTGCGGGTTACTGGGCTGGCGGCTGTCACGCGGGAACCGGCCGGCGTGACCGCGCCGCTCGCCGTCGTCGACCTCGGCCGCCGCCGCTACGGCGAAGTCCTCGAGCTGCAGCGCAGCCTCTGCCGGCAGCGCGTGACCGGCGAGCTCGGCGCCGATCTGCTGGTGCTCGTCGAGCACGAGCCGGTGGTGACTCTGGGCCGCGGCACCCGGCCCGGTAGCCTCCCCGTGCCGCGCGAGCTGCTGGAGCGGCGCGGGGTCGAGGTTTTCGAGGCCGAGCGCGGCGGGGATGTCACCCTGCACGCGCCGGGACAACTGGTCGGCTACCCGATCCTCGACCTCCACGGCTGGCGCTGCGATCTCCATTGGTATCTCCGCCAGCTCGAGGCGGTGCTGATCGGCGGGCTCGCCAGGCTCGGCATCCCCGCCGAGCGGAATCCCGGCAAGACCGGCGTCTGGACCGGCGGCGCGACCCGCAAGATTGCCAGCATCGGTATCCACGTGAAGCAGTGGGTGACGATGCACGGCTTCGCGCTCAACGTGAGCACCGATCTCGCTCTCTTCAATCTCATCGTGCCGTGTGGCATCCCCGACGTGGTCATGACTTCGGTGTGGGCCGAGGGGCAGAGGGGGGAAGGGGCGGAGGGGCGGCAACGGTTGTGGCGGGAGTCCCGGGCGGCCATTCTGACGGCATTTGCCGACGTGTTCGAGCGCGAGCCGGAAATGCGCGCGCCGGAAACGCTGCGGGTGCCGGAGCGGGCGTGACCGAGCGGTTGCCGCCGGGGCAGGTTCTCACCAAGAAGTGGCCGGTGCTGCACTACAGTCACGTCCCCCGGATCGATACCGACACCTGGCGCTTTCCGATCACGGGGCTGGTCGAGCACCCCCTCAGCCTGGGCTGGCACGAGCTCGAACGCTTTCCCCGCCAGGACGTCAGCTGCGACATCCACTGCGTGACCGCGTGGAGCCGGTACGACAACCGATTCAGCGGCGTTCCCGTTCGCGCGCTGCTCGCCGAAGCGCGGCCGCTGCCCGACGCGCGCTACGTGCTGGTGAGCGCGGCGCCCGACTACACCACCAATCTCCCCCTGAGCGATCTCGACCGGGCCGAAAACCTGCTCGCGACGCACCACAGCGGAGAGCCGCTTCCCGCCGAGCACGGCGGACCGATCCGGCTGCTGGTGCCGCATCTGTATTTCTGGAAAAGCGCGAAGTGGGTGACCGGTTTCGAGCTGCTTGCCGAAGATCAGGCGGGATTCTGGGAGCGCAACGGGTACCACATGCGGGGGGATCCGTGGCGCGAAGAGCGCTACGGCGGCGTCGAGCACGCCCGCATGCGGCGGGGGCCGCGGAGCTGAGCGACGCGGCGGGACGGCGCCCCTGACTCCCGCAGCGCGACCCCTTATAATCCCAGCGTATGGCGGAGACGCTGGACCGGAGCAAGCTGGAAGCACTCGCGGACGGAAAGGTCGCGGATATTCTGCGGGCGGCCGCGAGCTGGGCGAAGGATGTGCCGGACGCCCTCACCCCGCCGATTCGCGCGGTGTGTGTACGGCTCGCCGAGATGGTCGCGGACCAGCGCCACTATCTCGCGCCCCTGCCCGAGCCGCAGGAAACCGAGCGGGCGACGGTGCTCACCATGACCGCCGAGCGGCTCCGGGCACCGCGGGTTACTTACGACATCGAAGCGCTGCTCCAGGAGCTCGCCGACCTCGAGCTCCGCACCACGGGCTCGTGGGCGGCGGTCGAGGGCGCCCAGGCCCAGTGGATCGCCACCGCCATCAGCTTCCTGGAGCGCAAGGCCGCCGCGCTGCCCGCGAACACCCGACCCGACCCCTACTGGGCCGATGACGTGGTGGCGGGCATCATCGCCTCGGTGCGCGCGCTGATCGGGGTCGACGAGCTGCACGCCCGCACCGAGGCTCGATACTCGGGGCCGCAGCGGCGGCCGGGCCAGGCGGAAGAGCCCGAGTAGCCTACGCGCTCTCGCCGCCCTGCTCGGCGAACATCTGGAAGAACTTCCCGAACACTTCGACGCCGTCCCAGACCTGCTGCAGGTTTACCTTCTCGTTGGGAGAATGCAGCCCGTCGTCGGGCAACCCGATGCCGGTGAGCAGGACCGGAGCCCCGCCGCGCTGCAGCTCGGGAACCACCGGAATCGAGCCGCCGGCGCGGACCGGCACCGTGCGCCGTCCCACGACGGCTTCGAACGCGTCGTCGAGGATCACGAAGGCTGGATGGGTCACGTCGCAGCGGACCGGATTCCCGCCGTGCAGCAGCTTGACCTCCACGTCGGCGTATTCGGGAGCCAGCTTCTGGACGGCACGGGTCAGCCACTTCCCCACCTTCTCATAGCTCTGCTCCGGCACCAGCCGCAGACTCACCTTGGCCATCGCCTGGGCGGGGATCACCGTCTTGGCACCTTCGGCGGTGAAGCCGCCCCGGATCCCGTGGATCTCGAAGGTCGGCAGTGCCCAGGTCCGCTCCAGCACCGAATAATCCTCGAGCCCGGTGAGCGAGCGCCCGGTCACTTCCTCGCGGAGGAACTGTTCCTCATCGAACGGCAGGCTCTTCCACGCCTTGCGCTCCGCCTTGCTGGGCGCCTTCACCGCCTTGTACAGCTTGGGGATGTTGATGCGCCCGCTGCGGCTCTTGAGCTGAGCCAGCAGCCGCACCAGCGCCTCCATCGCGTTGGGGGCAACGCCGCCATAGGTGCCGGAATGGAGGTCCCGCTGCAGCGTCCGGAGGTGAATCTCCGCGTAGCAGAGACCGCGTAACCCGGTGTAGACCGCGGGGATTCCCGGCGCGTAGTAGCTCATGTCCGCCACGATCACCGCATCGACCGCCGTGCGCTCGGGCTCGGCGCGCAGCCGGTCGAAAATGACCCGTCCGCCGCATTCCTCTTCGCCCTCGATGATGAAGCGCACGTTGAGGGGCGGCGTCCCGTCCCTCGCGAGCACCGACTGGTAGGCCTTCAGCAGCGTAAAGACCTGACCTTTATCGTCGACGGCGCCACGCGCGAACAGCTTCCCGTCGCGCACCGTCGGCTGAAACGGAGGGCTGACCCATTCGTCGAGCGGATCGACCGGCTGCACGTCGTAGTGTCCGTAGCAGAGCACGGTCGGCTTGCCCTCCACCCGGGGACCCTCGGCCCAGACTACCGGATGGCCGTCCCCTTCGAGCAGCTCCACGACCGGGCAACCCAGCGTGCGGAAGTGTTCCATCAGCCAGGCGGCGGCGCGGCGGCAATCGGGAGCGTGATCCGGCAGCGTGCTGATGCTCGGGATCGCGAGGAATTCCTTGAGTTCTGAGAGCTGGGCGTCGCGGTTCATGGGTCGGGGAATGGGGGGCTCTAAGATACCTCCGTGGCTCAGCGCCCGCCCGCGGCGGTGGAATCGCCCAGGGCCCGGCCCAGGCGGGCGAAGGCACTGTCCCCCGTCGCGCCCCGCATCAATTGCTTGAGCGCCGCCACGCTGGCCTTGAGGCTCCGGCCCTGCCGCTCATACCACTGGTCGAACCAGTCGAGATGGGTGCGGTAGAGCAACACCCCGACCAGCGCCGCGTTGTTGATGGGACGCTCGGCGAGGCGTCCCACGCGCAGCACGCGGAGCCGGGCACCGATCGGGCCTTCGAGCTGTTCCCGGGACCAGCGCGCGAGGCCCAAGCGGCCGGCTTCCAGCGAGTCGGGCGGCGGCCCGGTGGCATAGAAGGCCTCGAGCCGGCCGACCAGCTCGTGGTAGAACTCCGCGAGCACCAGCTCGTCGGCCCAGCGATCCCGCGCCCGGTCGGCCAACACCGTGTCGCCGCGGCCGCGAAAGAATTCTTCGGTCGCCCGGTAGCCGACCAGCTGCGCCAAGCTCTCGTTGAAGGGGGTGGCGCTCTTCACGTAGAGGCTGTTGTGGCCGATTTCGTGGAACACCAGCGCCGCGAGCTCGACCGAGTCCTTCACCATCGCCGTCGACAGCAGGGGATCCGCGAACCAGCCCAGCGTCGAATACGCCGCCGCGGGGCGCAGGTAGGTGTCGTACCCCTTGGCGGCGAGCTCGGCGGCGGCGCGCTGCGCCATCTTCACGTCGAAGAAGCCCTTGTAGGGAATCCGCCCGACGATGGGATACTTCCAGGTGTGGGGACAGATGCAGTGCTTCGCGGAAGCCGACAGCACCAGCAGCAGGGTGTCGCGCCCCACGTCGCTGTAGGTCGTGTAGGTCTTCCCCGCATCGAGCCCGAGCTCGTCCGCGTGGGCGCGCACCGCCAGCACGAGCTGCAGATACGCGCGGGTATCGGCGGGGAGCCTGGGGTCGTCGACCAGGCGCTGCTGCGGCCGGCGCTTTTCCAGAATGCGGGTCTGCTCGATCCCCGCCCGGGTCAGGTAGCGCACGTCCTCGCTCGCCACATAGGCCGTGCCGAAGCCGAGGATCAGCGTGACCGCGGTGATGAGCACACCCATGAGGAGCTTCCTCCGCTTCACGGCGTCCAGCGCGCCCCGAACAGATGGACGTCGCGGCCCAGGGTACTGCGGTTCTGGAACGCGTAGTCGAGCCGGGCCCTCCCGAGCAGCAGGCTGCCGCCGAACGTGGTGTGCGAAAGTAACCCGCCAACCAGGCCCGGCTGCCGGCCGGTTCCGATGCGTCCGACGATTCCCACCCCCGAGACCGCGGCGCCGGCTTCCAGCCCGATCATGGTCCGGGCCCGCTCACCCGAGGTCCAGGCGCTCTCGATGGTCGCCAGCAGCCGGCCATTGGAATAGGTGTCGAGCAGGTTGAGACTGAAGCCGAGGTGCAGCGAGGCCGGCAAGTCCAGGCCGCCGCGGCTCAGCGCCGTGTGGGCGAGATTCTGCCAGCTGAGCGCGAGCGCGGCGATGTCGAAGAAGGCGACCTGGACCGCGAGGTCCCCCGCCAGCGAACGGGTCGTCGGCCCGTCGCGCTGCTCCACCGAGACGTACTTGGTGCTGGCCCCGAACGCGATGCCGCCCTTGCGGTACACCGCGGCCCCGGTCCACTCGAGATTGTCATAGGTGGCCGAGTCCGCGGAGAAGCGCAGATAGCGTCCCCCGAACCCGAGGTTGAACCGGCCCGACCGGGTGGCCGCGGCGGCCATGGCATAGGTGGACTGATCGGGCCGGCGCGCGAACCCGGCCTCGAGGCTGAGCACGCGGATCGGCGCGAGCCCGGCGGGATTCACGAAGAGCGCGCCCGCATAACCCGGCAGCGCGACCCCCGCCCCCGCGAGGCCCGCCGCCTGCACGCTGGAAGGAAACCCGAGGATGACCGGCTGGGGCCGGGGCGCGGGAGCCTGGGCCACCAGCGCGCCCGCCAGGCAAAGGGCCAGCGGCGCAGCGACCGGCGCCCCCGGTCTCAATGGATTCGCACGACGCCGAAGCGCGCCTGCAGCGTCGCGTCGAGCTGCTCCCCGGCGGAGCTCTTGAGCACCTGCACGTCCCAGGCGGCGCCGTTCGCCGCTTGCTGCAGCAGGAAGTGGCGGCCCGAGCCGGCTCGCAGCGTGCCCGCAATGGCGGAGCTCGCCCCCAGGCTGGTGGGAACCAGGGGGAATCCCGCCGGGAAGATTTGTGCATTCTGCGGATTGGTCCAGATGCCGCGCAACCCCCAGCTCTTGAAGCGCAGCCAGCCGGTGGACTCGAAGGGCAGATCGGTGCCGTCGTCGAGGTAGGCGGCCATCAGCCAGCGGGGCACCATCTGCGAGAAATCGCCGCCGGTCACAGAGCTGATGTTGGCCGCGCCGGTCAGCGCCGTGCCGTCGAGGGCCCGCGTGGTCGCGGTCGCCAGAATACTGTCGGCTCCGGAGAAATGATCCAGGACCCAGCGCAGGAAGAGCCAGACCGCACCGCGCTCCTCCAGCGTCCCCGTCGATGAGGTCGGGAACACCATGAATCGCGCCTCGGGGTTCTTGAGATAGTCGTAGGCGTCCAGGATGTTCCCGCCGCTGTACTGCGAGCGGCAGGAGGTGAAGCTATCCGCGATGCACTCGGCGTCGGGAACCTGGCGGCCGCCCAGCTCCTCCGCGAAGTGGGACATCGCCTCGTTCAGCCAGACTTCCTCCGATGTTCCGCCGCGAAGCAGCACGTGCTGGTTGAAGCTGATCATGTGCTGGAATTCGTGAATCAGGGTCGGCTTGAGATTGCTGAGCGCCGCGGTCCGGGTCACCGCGGTGCATTTCGCCGTGGCGGGGGCCGGTACCAGCGTGTAGAAGATTTCCGCGCGGTTGGAGTTCGCGCCCGGGAGCAGATCGCCCCCGAAGAAGTAGCCGATGACCCGGCCGTTGGTGCAATCGGGCGTGAGATTGTTGACCGCATCGGTGGCCAGGATCAGCACCACACCGTTGCCATCGATGTCGGATTCGCGGCCGAAGGCGGTGGTGTCGATCGGATAATGGTAGGTGTCGAACGTGGTTCCGAGTTTCGCGAGATCGGCGTCGGTCAGGGGATCGTTCTGGGGCACGTCGTTGTCGACGTACACCGCGACGTGGGTCCCGATGAACCGGGCGGTTGCCTGCACGGTGACGAAGCTGGTGCAGGCCAGATTGCTGCAGGTCTTGAAGCTCTTCATGTCGCCCAGCGGCGGGGCCTGGGTCAACCCGGGCGACGCCGCGGTCAGTGGACGGTGGCGAGGGTCGGCGGCGAGCTCGCCTTCCAGCCGCCGGAGCGTCGCATCGAATTGCGCCGCGTTGCCGGCCGGCGCGAGCGGCGCCGCCCCGCTCGCCGTCTGCAGGGCCACGACCGGATTGCTCGCCCGCAATAGATAGGGGCCGCTGACCCCGGTGCTGCTCTTGCTGCCGTTCGTGGACGCCAGCACCAGCAGATACTGCGCTCCTCCAGCCCCGGCCACGGGGAGCCGCAAACAGCCGCCGGTTGCCGACGGATCGATGATGACATGATCCCCGACGGCGAGCTGGGTGACCGGCCGGCTCGCGCACTCTTCGCTCGGCGTTCCGGGAGGGTTGGGTCCCGTGGATCCGCAAGCGCCGCAACACAGCAGCAGACCAGCACCGCGCAGGAAGCCTGGTTGCGGGAATTTCACTGTCATCAGACCTTGGAAGAGTGTGGCCGGCCGGAGTAAGTTAAGCTAGTAGACGATGCCCTTCGTTCACCTCCACACCCACAGCGAGTACTCCCTCCTCGACGGGGC
>CAYNNS010000135.1:0-8493 GCA_964398345.1 uncultured Gemmatimonas sp.
CGGTGGAGGAGTACGGCTACGTCGCGGCGGACCCGCTCGATCCCGAGATCGTCTATGGCGGCAAGCTCACCCGCTACGACCGCCGCACCGGGCAGGTGCAGAACATTGCCCCGAAGCTCTTTCGCGATTCCGGCTACCGCGCGCTCCGCACCGCGCCCGTGCTCTTTTCGCCGCTCGATCCCCACCTCCTTTATTTCGCCACGAATCGCGTCTGGACCACCCGCAACGGGGGCCAGAGCTGGAGCGTGATTTCCCCGGACCTCACCCGGCGGGATTCCGTCGTGCCGCCGGGCGTGGGCAAGTATGCCGGCGAGCGCAACGCCAGGGCCCGTCATCCGGGCGTGGTCTACGCGCTGGCGCCGAGCTTCAGAAGTCCCAACGTCATCTGGGCGGGATCCGATGACGGGCTGATCCACGTCACCTGGAACGCCGGCCGCACCTGGACCGACGTGACCCCGAAAGCGCTGTCCTCGTGGAACAAGGTCTCGGTGCTCGAGGCCTCGCACTTCGACACCCTGACCGCCTACGCCGCGATCAACACGCTCCGGATCGACGACCTCAAGCCCTACATCTATCGCACGCGCGACGGCGGCAGGAGCTGGACCCGCATCACGACCGGCATCCCCGACGGCGCCACCATCAACGCCGTGCGCGAGGACCCCAGGCGCAACGGCCTGCTGTTCGCGGGCAGCGAGACCCAGGTCTGGGTTTCCTTCGACGCCGGCGATCACTGGCAATCGCTGCGGCTCAATATGCCGGCGACCTCGATCCGCGATCTCGCCATCAAGGACGACGACCTGCTCGCCGGCACCCACGGTCGCGGCTTCTGGATCCTCGACGACCTGACGCCGTTGCGCGAGTTGTCCCCGGCGACGGCCGCGGAGCCGGTGGTGCTCTTCAGGCCCGCCCGCGCCACGCGGGTGCGCGGGAACCTGAATCCCGACACGCCGCTCCCCCCCGACGAGCCCGCGGCACCTAACCCGCCCGACGGCGCGCTGTTCGATTACTGGCTGGCCCGGCCCGCCGGCGGCGCCGTGACCCTCGAGCTCCGCGACGCGCGCGGCGCCCTGGTGCGGACCTTCTCCAGCGCGGACCCGCCCGAGCAGCCCATCGCCGGGCGCAACATTCCCGATTACTGGATCCGGCCCGAGCGCCGGCTCTCCACCGACGCCGGCGCGCACCGCTTCGTCTGGAACCTGCGCGGCCCGGCCCCCGCCGTCCTCGAGTTCGGCTATCCGATCGCGGCGGTCGCCCATAACACGCCACCCGACCCCGCCGGCGTCTGGGCGCTGCCCGGCAGCTACACCGTGAGGCTCACCGTCAACGGCCGCAGCTCCACCCAGCCGTTGGCCATCCGTATGGATCCCCGCGTCACCGCGTCGCCGCTGGTGCTGACCCGGCAGCATCAGCTCGGCGGCAGGCTCTTCGACGCGTTGCGCGAGGACAAAGCGGCGCTCGACTCCCTGCGCGCGCTCAAGAGCCGCGTCACCGACACCAGCTTCGTGCGCTCCCTCGCCGCGCTCGACGATTCGCTGTCCCGTCTCAATGGCGACCTGGCGACGCTCTACAGCGCGGTCCAGGACGTCGACGCCGCCCCCACGAGCCAGACGGTCGCTGCGATCGCGGCCAAGACCGCCGAGCTCACCCGAACCCTGGCCCACTGGAACGAGCGGCGCAGGAGCGCACCGGCGCGTGCGCCCTGACGCCTGAGGCTCGAGGCCTGAGGCCTCCAACCCACACCCGTGGCCTCCGCACGACGCCGGTGTGGCTTCGGGTAGCCTGTTTGTGGCGTCATTTCCCGAAGAATCGCCGAATATGGCGGCGGCACATCGCTTGCTCCCGGAGCGGTGGGGGTTTCTCTCGCAGGAGTCCGCATGCCCGCCGCCCCGACATCACGCTCGCTGCTTCTCGGGGCCGTTGCGCTCGCCGCGCTCGCCGCACCGCTCTCGCGGGCGGCGGGCCAGAGCTGTGCCCAGCACGACACCCCCAACCTCATCTTCCCCGGCGACCCCCGCTGGGCGGTCGACAAGAACGTCTACCCCGCCGAGAGCAACCTGGCGACCATCGCGATCACCGGGACTAACCCGCGGAGCGGCAACGGCTCCCTCGAGCTCACGACCACCGGCAGTCTCTTCGACTGGGCCTTCTTCAAACGCATCGCGGCGGCCGACGGCTCCTGGGGCCTGCTCTCTCAGGTCGACTGCCTGACCTTCGACTGGTGGCGGAACAGTTACACGCTGCCTAACCCGGAGCCGCCCGAGCTGACCGCGGAGACCTGGCAGGAGCAGACCCCCGTGCTGCGGCTCCTGGTGCGCGACGTGAAGGACGGTCAGACCGTCGTCAGCCATCTCGTCTGGGAGCGCTGGTACAATACCAAGGGCTTTCTCGACCCCACCGAAAACGACCAGTGGCACTTCGAGAACCTCACCGGCCAGCAGCTCTGGCGGCACTTCGACGGAGGGCTCACCTACACCAACGCCGGCTGCGTCAACACCAATTTCGATGGCTCCGACGCGTTGCAGACCTACGACCTCGCCGGCTGGGTGCAGAATTGCTACTCCTCAAGCGCCGAAGTCTTCGGCGTCATGATCGGCGTCGGGAGCCAGTGGCCCGGTACCTATCACGCCTTCCTCGACAACGTGCAGCTCGGCTTCAGCGGCCAGGAGGGATTCACCGTCGAGGACAACTTCGAGCTGCCGGCCAGCGTCGCGCCCGAGCCCGCCAGTGTCGTGCTCGTCGCCAGCGGCCTCGCCGCGCTTGCACTGCTTGGCTTGCGAAGCAGGCGCAGTCACGGTTAACGGGTCACGGGTCACGGGTTAGATCCTGTTCCTTCTCAGCTCGCGCAGCGGATAGTACGTCCCCCGCCACACGATCCCCCGCTGCCGGAGGGTGAGCACCAGCGCCCGCAGGGTGATCCAGCCAAAGAGCACGCCCACCACCGGATAGAGCAGGGCCACCCGTCGGGGAGCCCCGAGCTCCCGCGCCCCGCGCAGCATGACGCCGAGCTGCACCAGCATCGCGAGGGCCGCGAGCCCGCGCGCGGGCCAGTCTCCCAGCAGGAGCACCGTGAGCGGCCCTAACCCGGCGACGAGATACGGCAGCACGCCCGCCAGCATCGGCAGCGCGTGATACTCCACCACCGCGAAGGAGTTTTTCATCAGCCCGTCGATCAGCTCGGGCAGCGTCCGGTACCACTCCACCGAGACCAGGCCGCGGCCGAGCAGGAAGTCGCTCGCGGCCCCGCTCTGCTTGAGCAGCTTGCCCAGCTTGAGGTCGTCGTCGGGCCGCAGCCGGATTGGCACGTGCCCGCCGACGCGCTCGTAGGTCGAACGGCGCACCAGATTGAATGCACCGATCCCCACCGAGCTCCGGCTGCGCGGGTTGCGCACCCGCCAGGGCCGCAAGACCACCGTTCCCCAGCAGAGGAACGCGGTCGCAAAGCTCATGAGCAGCAGGCCGGGCATCTCGAGGTCCGGCATCACGGCGAGATGGTCCAGTCCCCCCCGCTCGGCATAGCCGACGGCGCGGGACAGCGTGGTGGGGTGCAGGACGCTGTCGGCATCGGCAAAGAGCAACCAGTCGCCGCGGGCCGCCGCGGCCCCGACCGAGAGCGCGTGGTTCTTGCCGAGCCAGCCCGCCGGCAGCTCGCGCACGTGCACCACGCGAAGCCGCGCATCGACGGCGGCGAGCCGGTCGAGGATCGCTCCCGTGGCGTCGCCCGAGCGGTCGTCCACCGCGATGATCTCGAGCGCGGGGTAGTTCTGCGCCAGTAGCGACCGCGCCGCCGCCTCGATCCCGCGCGCCTCGTCGCGCGCCGCCACCACCAGCGAAACCAGCGGTGCCCCGCGCGGCTCCCGGGGCGGCTGCTCGGCCAGCCGCCCGAGCTTGCCTAACCCGCGCACCAGCACCCCCGCGAGTCCCAGCAGGATCGCCAGCAACCCCAGCATCGCCCACCCGAGTACGCTCATCCGAGGATCTTCTCCCTCCTCCCTCCTCCCCCCTCCCTCTCCCCTTTCCGAAACCTCATCATCCGATATATCGTATCACATATCGTCTGATCTATCTCACGAGGTAACGAAATGCATAAGAACAGAGATGACTGGGGGTTAGGCAACTTTGGCGACCTCTTCAACTTCGAATGGGGCCCCAGGGTGTTCGGCTTTCGGATGGGGGGACACCGCCACCGGCGCCGCACCCAGATGTTCGAGTCGGGCGAGGTCAAGTTCGTGATCCTGCGACTCCTCAAGGAGAAGCCCCGCCACGGCTACGAGATCATCAAGGCGCTCGAGGAGCGGCTCGCCGGCTGCTACACCCCCTCCCCCGGCACCGTGTACCCGACGCTGCAGCTGCTCGAGGACCAGGGCTACGTCCGCGTCGTCGAGGAGAACGGCAAGAAAGTCTACCACATCACCCCGGAGGGCGAAGCCTTTCTGGAGCAGAACAAGGACGCCATCGAGGACATCTTCGATCGCGTGCGCGACACCGTGCACGACTTCGCCGGCGGACCCATGGGTGAGTTGCATCAGGCCTTCGCCAAGGTCGCGAGCGTCACCTACAAGCGCGCCTGGCGCTGGGGCGGCCGCCATCCCGCTATTCCCCGGATCGTGGAGATCCTGAACCGCACCGCCGCCGACATCGAGCAAGAATGGGAGAAGCCCCAATGACCGCCTTCGCCGCGTGGCCCAGTTGGATGACCTTTGTCATCATCGTGATTCTCATCGGACCCATCTGGCGGCTCATCCTGGGATCCCGGGGGCGCGATTCGTGGAACAGTCACCGCGCCTTCCGCGGCCGCACCGGGCGTGAGGTGCAGTCCGAGCTGGAGGCGCGCGATCAGGTGATCGAGGACCTGCAGCGGCGGCTCACGGAAATGGAATCGCGGCTCGACTTCACCGAGCGCCTCCTCGCAGAGCGCACCACCGACGTGGGGGAGCAGCACCCGACGCCGACGCCCTGAACGACCCCGGGTATCTTCCGTCATGCCCGCCGCGCTCTCCATCCGCGGTCTTCGGAAGACGTACAAGGACGTCGTCGCGGTCGACGGCCTCGACCTCGAAGTCGGCGCCGGCGAGTGCTTCGGGCTGCTCGGCCCCAACGGCGCCGGCAAGACCACCACGATCGAGATCTGCGAGGGCCTGAACGAGCCCGATTCGGGTGCGGTGCGCGTCCTCGGCGAGACCTGGGAGTCCGGCGGCAAGCAGCTGCGCCAGCGGCTCGGCATCTCCCTGCAGGAGACCCAATTCTCCGAGAAGCTCACGGTCGCGGAGACCTTACAGCTCTTTCGCAGCTTCTATCAGCGGCCCAGTCCCCTCGACGCGGTGCTGGACGCGGTGCAGCTCGGCGAACAGGGCAACGGCAGGGTAGGCCAGCTCTCGGGCGGACAGAAGCAGCGCCTCGCCCTCGCCTTTTCGCTCGTGGCCGAACCCCAGCTGTTCGTCACTGCACAGCTCGCCCACGGCCTGGATCGGCCATCGCGCCCCCCCGCCTCGTCCCTGATCGAGGGCGTCAAGCGCGCCGGCCGCACCGTGCTCATCACCACGCACTACATGGAAGAAGCCGAGCAGCTCTGCGACCGCGTGGCGATCGTGGACCACGGCCGGATCATCGCCCTGGGCACGCCCCGTGAGCTCATCGCGAGTCTCGGCGCGGAGCACGTGGTCGAGTTCAAGGTCGGAGGAGAGCTCGATGCATCCGCGCTGCTGGCGCTCCCTGGCGCGAAGAACCTGCGCCGCAAAGATGGGACGTATCTGCTCGAGGTGAGTCAGGCGCATCGCACCGTTCCGGCGCTGCTCGAGTTCCTTGCGGCCCGGAGCCTTCCGCTCGAGGCGCTGAGTACCCACTCCGCCACGCTCGACGACGTCTTTGTCCACCTCACCGGACGCCAGCTCCGCGATGCCTAAGCGCCGCTGGGCCGATCGGCCGCTGGTCCAGCTCACCCTCGTGCGCGCGCGGGAGTTTCTCCGCGAGCCCGAAGCGGTCTTCTGGACCTTCCTCTTTCCCGTGCTCATGACCGTCGGGCTCGGCATCGCGTTCCGCAACAAACCCGAGGGCGCCGTCAAGGTCGCCGTGCTGAGCAGCGCGCCGGCCGCCGAGGCCACGCTGGCCCGGCTCAAGGGCAGTCCCCTGCTCGAGATCCAGCAGCTCGACGATTCGGCTGCCGCGCGCGCGCTTCGCACCGGCAAAGTGGCGCTGGTGATCGTACCCCGGTCGGAATCCGCGGTGGAATACCGCTTCGACGACACCCGGCCCGAAGCCGTCGCCGCGCGGCGCCTGGCCGACGATGCCCTGCAGCGCAAAGCCGGCCGCAGCGATCCGGTGGCGGTGAGCGAGGTGAAGGTCCACGAGACCGGCTCCCGCTACATCGACTTCCTGGTGCCGGGGCTGCTCGGGATGAACCTGCTCGGCAGCGGCGTCTGGGGTACCGGGTTCGCGATCGTGGACACGCGGCGCAAGCGCCTGCTCAAGCGCCTCGTCGCCACCCCCATGCCCAAGCCCGCCTACCTGGCGTCCTATGTGCTCTCGCGGCTCGGGGTGCTCGTCGTCGAGGCGGGCGTGCTGCTGGGGTTTGCCGCGCTGGTGTTCAAGGTACCGTTACGCGGCTCTTTCCTCGCGCTGGCGCTGATTTGCCTGGTGGCTTCGCTCAGCTTTGCCGGGTTAGGGCTCCTCATCGCGTCCCGGGCCCGCACCATGGAGGCCGCCACCGGCCTGATGAACCTCGCGATGGTCCCCATGTGGGTCTTCTCGGGGATCTTCTTCTCCTCGACTCGTTTCCCCGCCGTCACCCAGCCCCTCATCCAGGCGCTTCCGCTCACCGCGGTGAACAACGCCCTGCGCGCCAACATGCTCGAGGGCGCCTCCCTGGGCCAGATTGCGCCCGAGCTCGCCATCATCGGCGCCTGGCTGGTGCTCTGTTTTGCCGTGGCGGTGAAGCTCTTCCGCTGGCAGTGAGCGCCGGATCGCTTTACTCCTCCCGCAACACGCAAACCGGATCGACCCGCGCCGCCCGACGCGCGGGGAGCCACGCCGCCACGCCCGCCACGGCAACGAGCACCAGCACCGATCCCGCGTACGCCGCCGGATCCCAGGGCGCCACGCCGTAGAGTAACCCGCGGAGCACCCGCGCCGAGAGCACCGTTCCGGCCACGCCGAGCAGCAACCCGGCCCCGGCCAGCCGCAGCGCGCCGCCCACCACCAGCCGCTGTACCTGGCCCGGGCGCGCACCCAGCGCGATCCGCACCCCGATCTCGTTGCCCCGGAGCGCCACCAGAAAGGCGAGCAGCCCGTACAGGCCGATCGCGGCCAGCGCGAGCGCCACGGCCCCCGCGATACCGAGCAGCAGCAGCACGAAGCTGAGTCGCCCCATCGAGCGGCGCAGCACCGCCGTCATCGGCTCCGCATTGGCGATCGGAATGGTCGGATCGACCGCGTTGACCGCCCGGCGGATCTCACCGAGGAGGGCGAGCGGATCGCCCCGGGCCGCGCGGATCACGACGTGCATCGGACCGGGATACCAGCGCCCCGTGCCGGGAACCGCCATGACGGGATAGAAGATCCCCATCGCGGGCGGCTCGTCCACCGCGAGGCCGTGCAGGTCGCCCACCACACCGACCACGCGATAGAAGGGCGGCTGGTTGCGACCGTTGGGCCCGACGCCTTTGCCGATCGGATTCGCCGCCCCCCAGAACCGCTCGGCAAAAGCCTTGGTGACGATGACCGCGCCCCGCTCGGGAGCGGTGTTGTCGTCCTCGCTGAAATAGCGTCCCGCGAGCAGCGGAATCCGCAGCGCTTCCAGGTAACCCGGCGTCGTCGGGGCCTGGCCGGCGCAGGTCGTGAGCCCGGCCTCCTTGATCCGGTCGTACACCGCCGGCTCCTCGAAGCCCTGCACGGTGCAGCCGAATCCGGTGAGCAGCGGCAGCTCCTCCGAGGCGCCCGCGGCGAGCACGCCGGGCAGCTTCCGGATCCGCTCCAGCACCGCCGAGTGGAACGCCCAGACCTTGCTCAGGCTGTCGTAGCGCTGGTAGGGCAGAAACCACTCCAGCGTGAGCACGCCGCGGGCGTCGACGCCCGGGTCCACCGCCCGAAGCCTCCGGAAGCTGCGCAGCAGCAGCCCCGAGCCCGCCACCAGCATCAGGGCGAAGGCCATTTGCGTCACCACCAGTCCGCCGCGGAGCCGCTGCCGGCGGACGGACGCCGTGGCCGAGCGGCCGCCATCCCCTAACCCGGCCAGGCCGCTCACCGCGCGGTACTGGAGCGCGGGCACCAGCGCGAGTCCCAGGGCGATCAGGAACCCGAGACCCAGCAAGAAGAGCACCGCCCGGCTATCGACGGCGACCGCCTCCAGCCGCGGGATCCCCGGTGGCGCCAACGCGACCAGCCACCTGGTCGCCGCCAGGCTCAAGCCGAACGCCACGGCGCCGGCGGCGGCGGCGAGCACCATGCCCTCGGCGAGCGCTTCCCGCGCGATGTCGCCGCGGCGTGCCCCGATCGCGCTCC
>CAYNNS010000136.1:0-8477 GCA_964398345.1 uncultured Gemmatimonas sp.
TGCCGGCTGGTGAGCAGCTCCTTGAGCGCAAAGGCCGCGGCCAGCGCGACCGGGCTCTGAGCGTTGTGCTGGTCTCCGTGGAACGCCCCCTGGGTGCCCCTGAGCGCGTCATACTCCGCGATCAGGCCCAGCACCGGGCCATTCGTTCCAGCCGGGGAGGTCCAGCTGCCGACGAAGGCGGTCCCGAGCCCGGCGACCCCCGAGTCCACCGAGAAGCCGTTCTTACGTAGCAGCTTCATCAGCGTATCGGTCGCCCGGTACTCCTTCCAGCCGACTTCCGGATGCTTGCCGATCCAGTCGCTCAGGCCCACCAGCTCCGCGTCCCAGAGCGCCCCGACCCGCGCGAGCAGCTTGTCGCGTTCCGCGTCTTTCGCCGCGGTCAGGCGCGCCGTCAACCGGTCGGGTGCGAGCGCGGTTTGCAGCGAGTCGATAGTGGTCAACACCCGGCCCGCCGCGGTTCGCTCGGTGGGCGTGGTTTGCGCGGCAAGGGTGGCGGCAGCAGAGCAGGCCACGAGGCAGCAAGCGAGGGAACGCGAGCGAGGGGTCACGGAATGCATTCCATGTCGAGACCCTGCAATCATATCACCGAAACGCGCCATGTTATGCTTACGGGCGATCTGCTCGAGGAGGAACCCTGATGGCATCCCGGAGCTGGCGCCTCGTGGCGCTGCTGGCCACCGCATGCGCCGGCGCGAAGGGACGTGCCGAGTCCGCTCTCGCCGCGGCCGAACGGGCGCTCGCGGCCCTGCCGCCGGAGGCAATGAAGGTCGTCCCGGATCAGGTGACGGCGCTCGCCGATGCCGTGCATCAGGCCAAAGACCACCTCGCCAAGCACGAATACGAGGCGGCGTCCGCGGGAGTGCAGGACCTGCCCGCCAAGGCCCAGCTCGTCAGCGATTCGCTCCCGGCACGCAAGGCGGCGCTGAGCGGCGCACTCGACACTCTCGCCGTGGCCATGCCGCGAAACCTTTCGGCTATTCAGGCCAAGCTCGACAGCATCGCGAAGGCGAAGCGGCTGCCGCGAGGGCTCGATGACCAGGAGCTGCAAGCCGCCAAGGACACGCACGCCGCGGTGAGCGCCGAGTGGGTGGAGGTATTGAACGCCTACAAGGCCGGAGACCTTGCCGGCGCAATGAGCCGGGCGCAACGTCTCAAGGCCAGAGTCTCTCGGTCCCTCATGGCGCTTGGCCTCGTCTCCGACGAGCGCGCGTGGACCAACGTGACCCTGCCGCCGCACTAGCCACCAGCAACTGTCGAGGCGTTGCATGCGACCGACCGGCCTGCTCTTCCTGTTCGCGCTCCTCCCCCTCGCCTGCAAGCCGCAAGCACCCGGAACTCCCCAGGGTGGCGGCGAACCGGCGCTCACCGACCACCGGCTGCCAACCGGCGCGCAGCTCGACCCCGCGGGTCGTTCCGTCGCGGTCGGGCAATTCCCCCTCGCCATGCTCCCGGCCGGCGGCGACCGCGTGCTGCTGCAGCTCAACGGCTACGCGGAGCAGGGGATTCAGGTCGTCGATACCCGAACCGGCACCGTCACTCAAAAGCTGAGCCAGGAGGCAGCGTTCCTCGGCTTGAGCTTCGATCACGCGGGCAGCCACCTCTTTTCCTCGGGCGGCAATCAGGACGTCGTCTATCGCTATGAATGGAGCAACGGCTCGGCGCGGCTCCAGGACAGCCTGGTGCTCGCCTGGAAGGATCCCAAGAAGGATGGCAAGCGCTATCCCGCCGGGCTCGCGCTGTCCTCCGACGATCGACGGCTCTACGTCGCCGAGAATCTGGCGGACACGCTGGCGGTCATTGATCTGGGCAGCGACAAGGTGATCCAGCGGCTTGCCGCGGGGCGTTACCCCTTCGCGGTGCTCAATGCCCCGGATGGCTCGGTGTACGCATCGGCCTGGGGCGGAAGCCAGGTCACCCGCTGGCGGCTCGCCGACGGAAGGCTGGAGCCCGCAGAGCCGATTGCGGTCGGACGGCATCCCTCGGCGCTGCTGCTCAACCGCGACGGCTCACGGCTCTTCGTGGCCTCGGCGAGCACGGACAAGGTCAGCATCGTGGATACCCGCTTGGGACGGGTGACGGCGGAGCTCGTCGACACGGTGCCGGGCGGCACCGGCGAAGGCAGCACGCCTAACGCGCTGGCGCTCTCCGCCGACGAGGGCCGGCTCTACGTCGCCGAAGCCGACAACAATGCCGTCGCGGTCTTCGATCTCAACGGGGGCAATCGCCTGCTCGGCCGGATTCCGGTGGGTTGGTATCCGGCGGCGCTGCTGCTCCGCGGCGACACCCTCATCGTGGCCAACGGCAAAGGGCTGGGGACGGCTCCGAACAAGACCGATGGCCCGGGCCCGGGCCGCAGGACCCGCGGCGGCTACACGCTGAGCCAGCTGACCGGCACGCTGTCGATCGTTCCGCTGGCGGGTCTGGACTTCGCGCAGAGCTCGACGCGCGTGGCGCGCGCAAACGGCTGGGACCGCAGCGGGTCGCGCAGCGCGTATCCGCCGTTCGAGCACGTCATCTACGTACTCAAGGAGAATCGCACCTACGACCAGGTCCTGGGCGACCTGCGTCAGGCCGACGGCGACACCGCGCTGGTGTTCTTCCCCCGGTCCGTGTCGCCGAACCACCACGCGCTCGCGGAGCGCTTCGGCATCTTCGATCGCTTCTTTGTGAACGCCGAAGTCAGCGCCGACGGCCACAACTGGTCGATGGGTGCCTATGCGACGGACTTCGTCGAGAAAACGGTCCAGCAGAACTACTCCGGCCGGGGCCGCAGCTATGACTTTCAGGGGGCCAATCGCGGTGTACGGCCGCCTCCCGGTGAAGACGCCGCGGAGCCGGCACGCGGGTACCTCTGGGACCTGGCGCGCAAGCGGGGCATCAGCTTCCACAACTTCGGCGAGTTCACCAACGAGGACCGCAAAGCCGCCGAGAAGGGCTACGCCGGTCTCAAGCCATTCCTGGAGGATCACACCGAGCCCGACTTTCCGGGATTCGATCTCCAGATCCCCGATCAGCATCGGGCCGATCTCTGGCTGAGGGCGTTGTCAGGTTGGGAGCAGAGCGGTCAGATGCCGGCGCTGCAGATCCTCTATCTGCCCAACGACCACACCGCGGGTGCCCGCGCCGGCGAGCTGACTCCCCGGGCCTACATGGCGGACAACGATCTCGCGCTGGGCCGGGTGGTCGAAGCGCTCTCGAAGAGCCGGTTCTGGCGCAGCACCATCATGTTCGTGCTCGAGGACGATGCCCAGAACGGGCCCGATCACGTGGACTCCCACCGCTCGCCGTTGCTGGTGATCTCGCCCTGGAACCATCCCGGAGTGTGGCATCGCTTCACCAACACTACCGACGTCTTTGCGACGATCGAAGAGATCCTGAGCCTCGAGCATCTCTCCCAGTTCGATGCGTTCGGTCGGCCGCTGCGCGGGATCTTTGCCGGTGTGCCCGACCTCAAGCCTTATCAGGTGCTGAAGCCGCAGAATTCATTGACCGAACGGAATCCCGCCAGCGCGCCTGGAGCGCAGGAGTCCGCCCAGCTCGATTTCAGCCGCGAAGACCGGGCCGATGACGCGCTGTTCAATCGCGCGTTGTGGCTGGCGATCAAGGGCCGCGCGGTGCCGTATCCCGGCGCCACCGTCATGACACCGGCCCGCATGGCGCAAAGGGCAGGCGCCAGCTCCGTTCGTGCGACTCCCTAGCGCCCGATGCTCACCAGGAGCAGGAAGCTCCTGTTCTTGTAGCTGGAGCCGGAAGTGACCGTCGAGGGCTTCAGGTCCTTGAGACCGTAGACGTATCGTCCCTCGATTCCGAACCCGGTGCTGCCGCCAATGCGGATCCCGGCGCCGATCACGGCGGCATAGTCCCAGCGACTGCGCCCGCTCGTGCTGTAATTACCGCAATCCACCCCGGCACCGGTGCGGCATTTGACCTCGTAGGAGACCTGGGGTCCCGCATACCCGAACGGCTTGACCCCGGGAGTCGGGATCCGGACCTTCAGGTACACCGGTACGTCGATGTAGTCGAGCTTGGTATCCGCGGTGGCCGTGGCGTCATCCGATTCGGCTCCCCGCTGAGCGTAGAGTCCCTCCACTCCGATCCCGAGCAGCCCGCTGCTGCCGAAGTAGAGTCCACCCGCAAAGCCGGTCCGGTGTTTCAGGTTGCCGGGCAACACTCCCTTGTTCGAGATATCACCGAAAGAAGCCCCGGCTTTGATGCCGATTTCGCCTTGCGCCACCAGCGCCCCGTGCATCCCCAGCAGCAACGCCGTACCTGCGATCCAGATTCGCGTTCGCATCCTACGCTCCAGTCAAGAGGGTGTTGCAGACCGCTGCTCTGGTAACGGACGAGCCACGCCCCCTTCCGATGCACGCGCGGGCCACGCGTGACCGGAAGGAAGCCAAGAGGCCGGCGGGGCTAGCGGTCCAGCCAGTAGGAGATCTTGACCAGGAACGTGTTGTTGGGGTGGGCGCTGAACAGGCGATCGAGATCGCCGAACAGCGTGCGGGTCCCGCGCTCGCTCTCGAAATCCTCCCGCCCCTGCTGCCAGACCAGGTACAGCGCCGAGCCGGGGCGGTATTCCCAGCGCAGCACGGCATTGGAGCGGAACTGCTTGACGTTGAAGCCGCCGGGGTCACTGCCCAGGTCGTAGCTCTGGTAGCGATCGTTGTAGTTGGCGGCGCGCGGATCGGCGAGCTCGCGCACGTTGCTGTAGCGGCCCTTGCTGACGAAGGGCTCGGCGTAGATCTGCAGGGTGAGGGTCGGCGTCGCCGTAAAATCCATCCGCGCCTGCAGGCCGGTGGTGCGCTGCTCGAGGTGGGCGAAGACGTAGTGCGTGACGTGATTCGCGTCGGTGATGTTGTTGAACCACTGCCGGTCGTCCCGATTCCGCGAGAAGCTGAAGCCAAAGCTCCCCGTGAACCGCGAGGAGACCCGGACCTCGAGATTGGGGCTCACGTTGTAGTTCATGGAGCGGCCGCCGTCGTTCTTGAAGTAGTTCAACCAGATCGACGGCACCACGACCCAGCGGGTATCGCCTTGGATGCCGGCCCAGGGCGCGATGTACGAGTCGGCCCGCAAGGCCGGGCCCCCGCGAGCGCAGTTGTCGCAGTAATTCTTTCCTAACCCGCCCAGGGAGCCCCCGGCGTGCACCCAGAAGCTGTTGGGCAGCTCGAAGTGCACATTGCTGTTCACCCACTGGTCCAGCGGGAGACCGGTCGTCGTCCACTGCAGCTCTTCATTGAAATTCCAGAACAGCCGCCGGAAGAACGGCCCGGGCTTGTTCCATTGGAGGGAGGCCCAGGTGGCCTGGCTCTGCCAGTTGGCGCGGCGCAGGAAGCCGAGGTCGTTCACCTCGAACCCCGGGGAGACCCGCTGGTAGGAAGTTTCGAAGCGGATCAGCCCACCGCCGAATTTGCCGAAACGAACTTCCTCGGCGTGGCCCGCGAGCGAGGTGCGGGCCGGATCGTAGGGCAGCTCGCCGTCGGGCCGCTGATAGAAGTGCACCGAGCTCCGTTGCGTCGCGCCGATGGCGGCCGTGTCTCCCGTGACCCGGGAGCCCACGATGCTCGCGTTGAACTGGTAGCGACCGCGGGAGAAGCGGTGCCGGAAGTCCACGCCGCCGACGAGTGCGCTGGAGCGCAGGTTGTCCCGGCTCCAGGCATCGAGGGAGCGATTCACCATCGTGCCGATGACGCCGATGCCGGTTTCTCCCTTGCGGAAGTCCTGGGTGGCGCGAGCCACCGTGTAGTTCGTCGTCGGCTCGATGGTGCGGTCCTGGGTGCCGGCCTCACGCCCGGTGACCGCGTCGAGCATACCCACCGACAGCCCCCGCGGCGTGCGACCGGTGAGCTTGGCCGCGCCGAGGATCGTGGTTCCCGTGGGAGAGCTCGGGTCGGCGTAGAGTCCCGAGAGCTGCGGCGACCGCCCGATGCGGCGGGAATAGAAGAGATTCTCGCGGCCGCAGTCACGCACGGCGTAGCAGTTCACACTGAAGCTGAGCAGGCCGTTGCCCTCGATGAAGAAGGGCCGGCGTTCCTGGAAGAAGGTCTCGAAGGCCGTCAGGTTGAGCACCGCCGGGTCGGCTTCGATCTGGCCGAAATCGGGGTTGATGGTGCCGTCGAGAGTCAGATTGGACGAAACGCCGTACTTGAAGTCGAGCCCGCCGTCGAACTTCTGCGGATGGGAGTACTGGTCGGGCGTGGACTTGGGGGGCGTGACGTTTTTGGTTACGGCGTAGGGCCGGAGCTCCAGCCGCCGTGGCGAGGATAGTCCCGTGATCCCGGTGATCTCGCCGAGCTGCGAGACGAAGCCGTTCTGGCTGTTGCGATAGAGCGGCCAGCTCACCCGCTCCTTGTAGCGCTCGATGTCACGCCAGACGCCGAACCCGAAGGTGTGGGTCTCGGCCTTCGAGTAGCGCAGCTGCGAAAGTGGAATCCGGAATTCGGCGGTCCAGCCCAGCGAATCCACGGTGGTCGCCGCCGTCCAGACCCCGTCCCAGGCACCGTCTTCCTCGCTGTCGTTGTAGATCGAGTAGTCGCGCAGCACGCCCGCGGGATTGACCGCGAATTCGTAGCCCGAGCGCCGGTCGTGGTAGGCGTCGATGACGACCTTGATCTGATCGGTGGGAGCGCGTTGGTCGCGCCGGGCCAGCACCTTGAGGATTTTCTGCGGCTCGGGGTCGTAGGCCCGGACGAAGACATAGAAATTGCGGTTGTCGTACGCGACTTTGGCTTCGGTCTTGAACCGAGCTTCCTTGCCTTCGACCGGGTCGAACTCCAGGAAATCGGAAATGACGGGGGCGTTCTTCCAGACGTCGTCGTCGTCGCGGCCGTCGATCACCAGCGGGTGAGCCGCTCGCACCGCCCGCGCCGTCGTGCTGGTGTGCGGCGCCGCCTTGGCCGAATTCACGGCAAGCTGGGTCGGGCCCTCCGGGGCCTGCAACAGGAACAAAGCCGCCACCGCGGTGAACATTGCGACCTCGGGATCGGAGACTGCTATCAGATACCCGGAGTACGGAAAGCGTTGCGCGGGGGATTCGGGGGAGTTGTCAGGAATTTGTCTCGAAAACCTTAAAAGGCCCCGGTTGCCCGGGGCCCTTGGTTCTGGGTTGGCGGGGGAATTCAGTACAGGAAATAGCGTAACCCGATCTGGGCCCGCCAGCGGGAAAAGAGGCTCGGGTCGTCGATGAACGTCTTGGCCGGCCCCGTGAAGTTGAACCTCGGTCTGCCGCTGCCGTCGAAGTCGACGAATCGCAATGGCGAGAGGGCCGCGGGATCCGCCACTTTCCGCACGCCCCAGCTCGAGCTGATCAGGTGCCCCAGGTTCAGCACGTCGATGCTGAGCTGGAAATTGTGCCGCCGGGCCGCGCCCAGCGACAGATCCTGCAGCAGCCGCAAATCGACGTCGTTGTACCAGGGATTGATCTCGCCGAAGCGTTCCGCGATCTGGCCCCGGTGGGAGCTGAGGTATTTGTCCTGCTGGATGAAGCTCTCGAGCGCCGCCGATTGCTGGGCCACGGTCGCCGTTGCCGTGGGCAGCAGGATGATGTCGCTCGCATCCTTCGGGATGTAGATCAGGTCGTTGCCGCCCTGGCCGTCGCCGTTCACGTCACCGGCGTAGAGGAACGAGTAGCGGTTGCCGCCGTTGCCGGCGAAACGGTTTCCCTGCGCGATCTCCAGGAACACACCCACCGAGGTCTTCCAGTGCGGTGACCAGGCGCGCGACCAGGTCGCCGTGCCGATGATCCGCTGGCGCTGGCCGAACTCGGACCAGCTGAGCTCCGGGTTATTGGGGTCGCCCTGGACCGGTTGATTCTCCCACAGCACGCTGGCGATCTCGGTCGACTTCAGGTTGTTCTTCGCCTCGGTGAAGCTATAGGCCAGCGTCGTGTTGAGCGCGGAGCCGAACTCCTTCCTGAGCTGCGCGGTCAGGTTGAGCGAGTGGCCCTGGTTCTTGTTGTCGATGACGTCAATCTCGCCGCCGCCCAGGTTGTTCAGCTCGTTGTTGCCTGCCCCGCCGAAGTACGGCCGGCCGTCCGGCAGCGTGCGTACCGGCGCCTTGAGGTTGGCGTTGCGCATGAATACGCTGTTGAGGTCCTTCCCGTAGATCACCTCGAGTGTGCCGAGCGCGTTCCAGGGAAGCTGCTGGTCGATGGCCAGGTCGCTGGTCCAGCTCTGGGGGAACTTGAAATTCGGATCCATCGCGTTGATGTAGAACGACTGCGCCAGGGTCGTGTTGGGATGCGTGGTGATCACCGGCCCGGTCGGGTAGAGCTTGGGATTGGCCCCGGGATTGGAGATCACGTTGCCCACCCACACGAAAGGCACCCGCCCGGTGAAGATGCCGGTGCCACCGCGGATCTGGGTCCGCCGCTCTCCCACGGCATTCCAGTTGAAACCGAATCGCGGGGAGAAGAGCACCTTGGTGCCGGGCAGCTTGCTCTGGTCCACCACTTCGGGCTGCCGGTTCTCGTCGAGCGC
>CAYNNS010000137.1:0-1627 GCA_964398345.1 uncultured Gemmatimonas sp.
CCTCAACCAATCCGCGGGATCCAGCGCGATCTGATTCTCTCCGCGAATCTCGAAGTAGAGATGTGAGCCGAGGTCGCTATTCCCCTCTCCCACGGTGCCGATCGCCTGGCCTCGCTGTACCGACTCGCCCGCCGCGACCGTTGCCGAGCCGAGCTGCATGTACAGCGAGAAGTAGCCGTTGCCGTGCTCGAGCACCACGGTGAGGCCGTAGGTGCCGAGCCGTTGCACCAGGGCGACGCGTCCGGAGGAAACGGCTTTGACCGGAGTGCCGGCCGGTGCCGCGATGCCGATCCCGTTGCGTCGGATGACGGCGCCGCTCGGCAGGGTGTCGCGCCCGAAACGGAAGAGAATCCGTCCCGAGACCGGCCAATCGAGTGAGCCGAGGTCGGCGGTGGTGAGCTCGCTGCCACCGGCAGCTCCGGGGGCGGCGCCCGGGCGCGGGCGGCGATTCTTCTCCAGCGAAGCGAGCACGTCGTTCAGCCGGGCTTCGTCGCGCTCGAGCGCCGAGATCCGCTGCTGGGCCGACTCGCTCGAGCGCCGCAGCCGTCCCAGCCGCGCCGAGCGCTCTTCGGCGAGGATCTCGAAGCTCTTGAGCTCGTTGGCGCGCTCCTCGCGCCGGTGATCGAGGTCCGACTGCACGTCCACCAGCTCGCCCCGCTGGCGCCGGATCCGCTCTTCCAGCCGGGCGATGTCCTCGACCAGCGAGCGATCCTGCCGGTTCTGGAGGTAGAGGTATTTGTAGCGTGACAGCAGATCGCCGAACGACTCGGCGGCGAGCAGGACCTGGAAGGTAAAGAGCGGTCCGCGCTTGTAAATCTCCACCAGCCGGCGGTTGAGCACCGCGCGGCGGTCGGCGAGGTTGTCCTGCGCCAGCGCGAGCTGCTGGCTGGAGGAGAGCAGCTGATCGCCGAGCCCGCGCATCTGCCGTTCGAGCTCATTGACGATCTGGTTGGTGGCGTCGCGCTGGTGCTCGATGTTGCGGAGCTCTGCGCCGGCATCGCGCACCTGGCTCTCCAGCCGGTCCTGTTCGCGGCGCAGCCGGTCGCGCTCGGCGCGGATGTCGTCGAGGCGCCGCCGGGATTCTTCGAGGCTTGGTGGTGGAGGAGGATTCTGGGCGGCAAGTCGGACGGTCGGACAGATGGACAGGAGCACGAGTGCCACGGCGACCGACCGACCGACCGCCCGCCCGCCCGACCGCCCGTCAGACATGCCGCAAATGTCGGCCCACGCTGAGCAAACTGCCGAGCAGGCCGATCAGCATGCCGAACAGCAGCCCGATGGCGAGCGCGGTCGTGCCGAAGAAGACTAACCCGCCGCCCACTTCCGCGGCGCCGCGCCGGAAAATCGTGAAGAGCAGCCAGCACATCGCCACGGCGAGCAGCCCGCCGAGAATGCCCTTGATCGCGCCCTCCAGCAGGAAGGGCTCGCGGATGTAGCGATTGGTGGCGCCGACCAGCCGCATGATGTGGATCTCGGTAGCGCGCTGCAGGACCGTGATGCGGATGGTGACGCCGATGATCACGATCGCCACGATCGCAAACGCGAGCCCGATCACCAGGCCCACCACGGCGGCGAGGTTGCGCAGCCGGTCGAGGCGCTGCACCCAGTCGCACCCACAGCGCACGTC
>CAYNNS010000137.1:1637-8418 GCA_964398345.1 uncultured Gemmatimonas sp.
CACAAAGGGAAACGCCCGCAGCCGCTCCGCCACCTGCTGCGCGTGCGTCGCGTCGCGGGATTCGGGTTTGAGGCGGACCTCGAGCGACGCCGGGAGCGGATTGGTCTCCAGGTCGCGGTAGGCTTCCTTGAACTCGACCAGCTCGGTGCGGGCCCGCGCCAGCGCTTCCTCTTCGCTGACGTACCGCACCTCCTGGACTTCCGGGAACGCCTGCACGTCCTGGCTTGCCGCGGTGATGGTTTCGGTTGGCGTGCCTCGCAGCACGAACGCCACGACTTCGACCCGCTCGGCCAGGGTGCGCAGGCTGTGCCGGAAATTGAGCGCGACGAGCGCGAAGAGCCCGATGGTGAAGAGCGAAAAACCGATCGACGCGACCGAGAGCGCCGAGAGCAGTGGAGTCCGGCGGAAGGTGCGCAGCGACTCGCGCAGCGGCCCCGGCAGTCTCATGCCTCGGCTGTCTCCTGCGCCGAGTCGTAGACGACCTGTCCCGCTTTGAGCTCGAGCACGCGGTAGGGCGTGTCGCGGACCAGCGCGAGATTGTGCGTGGCCATCACCACCACGGTCCCGCCGCCGTTGATCTGCTGCAACAGCTGGAAGATGCCCCGCGTCGCCCGCTCGTCGAGATTCCCGGTGGGCTCATCCGCGATGAAAATGGGGGGATCGTTGACCAGCGCCCGCGCGATCGCCACCCGCTGCTGCTCCCCTCCGGACAGCTCCTTGGGGTAGACCTTTGCCTTCGAGGCGAGCCCCACCTGGGTCAGCACCCGCATCACCCGTCCGGCGATGCTCTCGCGGCGCGCGCCCGTCACCTCGAGCGCGAAGCCGACGTTCTCCTCGATGGTGCGGTACTCGAGCAAGCGGAAATCCTGAAAGACGACGCCCAGCTTGCGTCGCAACTTGGGGATCTGTCCCGCCGCAAGCTTGCCCACCGGGAACCCGGAGACCCGGACGTCGCCGGTGCTGGGCGTCTGCTCGGCCAGCATCAGGGAGAGAATCGACGACTTGCCGGCGCCGGAATGCCCGGTGAGGAAGACGAATTGACCCTTCGGAATGTGAAACGAAATATCGCGCAGCGCGGCGACGCCGTTCGGGTAGGTCTTCGAGACGTGGCTGAAGCGAATCACTATCTCGCGAGCGCCTGCTCGAGGTCGGCGATCAGGTCTTCCGGGTCCTCGATGCCGCAGGAGAGCCGCACGAATCCCGGCTGAATACCCGCCGCCGCGAGCTGCTCCGCACTCCACCCTTTATGCGAGGTGTGGCGCGGGTCGGAAACCAGGCTCTCGACGCCGGCCAGACTCGGGGCGTGAATGAAGAGTCGCAGCCGCTTGAGGAAACGCTCCGATCCCGCGATTCCCCCTTTGACGGTCAGGCCGATCATCCCGCCGAATCCCGCCAGGGTCTTGGCCGCGACGGGGTGGTCGGGATGGCTGGCAAGCCCCGGATAGGAGACCGCAGCGACTTGGGGATGTTCGGCGAGAAAGCTCGCCACCGCGAGTCCATTCCGGTTGTGGCGCTCCATGCGAACCGAAAGCGTCTTCATGCCGCGCTCGATGAGCCACGCCGCGTGGGGGTCGAGCACTTGTCCCCAGCTGCGCATCAGCCGGATCACCTCTTCCACCACGGCGCGGGCCCCCGCCACGGCACCCGCGATCACGTCGCTGTGTCCGTTGAGGTACTTGGTGGCGCTGGTGATCACGAGATCGGCGCCGTGCTCCAGCGGACGAAAGTTGATGGGGCTCGCGAACGTGGAGTCGACCAGCAGGGCCACGCCGTACTCCTTGGCGAGCCGCGCGATGGGGGCCAGGTCCAGTACGCGAATGGTCGGATTGACCGGCGTCTCGATGAAAATGGCGCGGGTCGTCTTGCGAATCGACTTGCGCCAGAGCCGGGGGGTGGAGGGATCGACGTAGCTGACGTGGATGCCGAGCCGCGCGAACTCCTCGTCGAAGAGCTTGAGCGTGCCGCCGTAGATCCACTTGCTGGCGACCAGGTGATCGCCGGGCCGCAGGACGGCGAGATGCGCCAGCGCGGTCGCCCCCATGCCGCTCGCGGTGAAAACCGCCTCTTCGGCTCCCTCGAGCATGGCGTACTTCCGCGCCAGGCTCACCTGGTTGGGGTTGTTGCCGTAGCGGGTGTAGAGCACTTCGCGATCGGAGCCGACGGCGTTGACGAACGTGGCCGCCTGCATGATCGGCGCGACCACCGGCTGGTGTTCCTGACGCGGCTCGGGCAGGCCGTGGACCGCCACCGTCGAGCGGCCGAGTTTCTGCGCCTTCATGCGGGGAGCGGGAGCGGCCGGTAGGTGCCGCCCGCGGCCTGAATGAGCCGGCGCAGCGCCAGAGACTGGAGCGCATCGGCCGCGCGCTCGATGGTCCACCCCAGCGCGTCGGCCAGGCGGCCTGCGTCTCCCGCGCCGAGCCGCTGCACCCCCTGGAACGCGGCGAGCGAATCGGGTGTGGTCACTCCCAGCACCCGCAGCGACCCGTCGCCCTCGGTCAGGGCGGCCACCGAGAGACCGTGGCGCTCGAGGACATGGTCGATGGCATCGAGGTGGCTCTCGGTGACTCCCGAAAGCAGGACGTAGTGTTCCTCGTCTCCCGCCACCCGCAACAGCAGCTTGGCGACCACCTCATCGGCACAGCTGAAGTCGAGCAGGCCGACCTTGGTGAAATCCAGCTGCGTCGTCCGATGACTCGCGCCGGTGATGGTTTGCTCGATCCGGTCGCGCAGGGCTGCCCCCGTCGACCGCGTCACCATGTCCGAGTAGGGCGTCGCGACGGTTTCTCGCAACAGCGGCGCCAGGTCGATTCGCTGCATCATCGCGCGACGGCCTCCTGGGCTGGGATGGTGATCTGAACCTGCGAGCCGGGGAAGAAGGGGAGGTGTTCCGCGAGCGCCACGTCGTCGTCCCACTGAGGCACGACCGCGAGCCGGGCGGTGCCGCTGCGAACCGACAGCTTCCCCTGCCACCTACCAAGGTAACGACGAATGCCCGCGAATCCCTGGGCCCGGCCCGGTTCGCGAAAGCGGCTCACGCTTTGCAGAATCGCGAGCTCGAGCGCCGCGCCGTCGCCCCAGCGATCGCCGACCTTCTTCGCCTCGCTCGGTTCGAGCGAGCGCCGGAATCCGATACCCGCGTCGCTCACGGCGATCACCACGACCTTGCGGCCCAGCCGCTTGCGCCAATTATAGGTCTGGACCGCCACCCAGCCGCCGGTTCCGGCGTGCTCGATGATGTTCTGGCAGGCCTCCGACAGCGCCATCGCGAATCCCATCGTCGCCTTGGGCTCGAGATTGAGCTCGGCGGCGAGGATGCGCTGCGCCCGCTCCTGAATGCGCCCCACCACGTGATGCACATCTTCCGCAGCGCGCACCGGCGTGACCGGCAGCAACACGTCGGAGGGGGCGTCAGAGGACTTCTTGGAGATGCGTCCCACCAGGTCGAAGCATTCGGCGGCGGCATGGAAGAACCCGCAGCGTGCCCAGTAGCTCTTGACCTCGTCGCTCTCGGGAACCGCGAAGCGCGCCGGCGGCAGCTTCGCCTCCGCCAGCGCTTGTCCCAGTGTGAGCAACGCGGTGAGACCGTAGGGCGAGGCCCAGGTCGTGGCGCGGGCGTCGAGCAACAGGCCTTCGACGGGCGGCCATTCACCCAGCGAACCAGCCAGCGCGTCGAGGGTGCGGTCGTCCAGGGAGCTGGGGACGGTGATGACGCGCATCAGGGCGTCACCAGCTCGCCGCGGAGAAACTGGGCCAGCCCCGCCGCACCCCTGAAGGAAACGTTGCGCGCGGCCGCGCGGTTGCCGGCGAGCACAGCGGCCTCGAGCGGCTCGCCGGCGAGCAGCCGCGAGAACACCGCGCCGCCGAACACGTCGCCGCAACCCGTCGGATCGAGCGGCTCGAGTACGACCTCGGCGGGCACCCGTGCCGTTCGAATCGGCTGTTGCTGGCCGCCCGCCTGCCCGTCTACATACACCGCCCCCCGCGCGCCGAGCGTCACGACCAATGCCGTCACGCCCGCCTCGAGCATGCGTGCCGCGAGCGACATCGGATCGGGATCCAGCTGATTCATCTCGTCCTCGTTGACCTGGATCAGGTCGAAGCAGCGATACCAGCTGGGCGCGTCCGGCAACGTGCGCAGCTCGCGGAGCCCATCGCCGTGGAGCGCGAGCAGCAGGGAATGCAGGTCGGCGTAGATGGGTCCGCTGAAACCCTGACGTAGTGCCGTCGCGGTGCCCAGCCCAAGCTCGAAGCCGCTGATGAAATTCACGTAGAGCGCGTCGAGATCGCGAACCATGGGTCCCAACTCGGCCCAGGTCCAGCCGGGTACGCCGCCGGACATCCGCTCGCAGCGGCGTTCCTCCGAGGCATAGTACAACACCACCCGATTGTTGGGAGTCGGCACCTCGACACAACGCGATCCCGGAGCCACCCGACGGAGCGACCCGAGAAACTCCGCCGCCTCCGCGGCGAGGTCCGCGCCGACTTTGATGAGCGGTACGATCTGCCAACCCGGATCGAGGTGCGCCTCGAGACTGGCGAGCGCGTACGCCACGCCGCCCCATTCTTCGGTGACCGCCGTGGTCGGGTCGCGGCGGTGGATCCCGTCCCAGACCAGCGACCCCACCACGCCCACCCCAGGCATTCCGATCGACCCAGGGCTTGGCGGCGCCCACCACTCCGGCTTTGCCTTCGAGGGCGCCCGGAAGAATCCGGCAGGCATCGACCGCGGGCTTGAAGGCGCGCCGGGCGACTTCGCGACGCAGCGGCGTGAAGAGGTGATCGCCGGCGCGGGTCACCCCGCCGCACACGACCACGACTTCGGGATTCAGGATGTTCAGCAGATTTGCAATTCCGACGCCCAGGTAGCGCGCGGTGTCGCGCACCAGCTCATCGGCCAGGGCGTCACCCGCCGCGACCGCTTCGAAGACGGTTTGCGCGGTGATCTGATTCAGGTCGCCTCCGGCAAGCGCGGGGATTCCGCTCACCGCTCCCGCTTCGATCGCTTCGACCGCCCGCCGCGCGATGGCGGGTCCCGACGCATAGGCCTCGAGACAGCCGTCGTTGCCGCAGCCGCAGCGCCGTCCGTTGACTTCGATCGTGATGTGCCCGATCTCGGCGGCGGCATCGGAGGCGCCGTGCACCAGCTCGCCGCCGATTACGATGCCGCCCCCGATGCCGGTTCCAATGGTGAAGCAGACCGCGTTGCGAGCCCCTTTGGCGGCGCCGACCCAGTGCTCTCCGAGCATGGCGCAATTGGCGTCGTTGTCGAGCGCTGCCGGCAGCTCCAGGGCCGAGCCGATCCGGTCGCGCAGCGGCATGTTCTTCCAGCGGAGATTCGGCGTGAAGATCACCAGGCCCCGCTTGCGGTCGAGCGGACCGGGTGAGCCGATGCCGACACCGAGGATGTCGGCCTGGGCATCGTCCCGCCGCGTCGCGGCAAGCACGCCCTGGGCCAGGTGAATGATGCGCCCGATGACGGCGTCGGGACCTTCCGGGACGCCGGTCGGCTCCGAGACGAGCCCGTGGACGCGCTCTCCGTTTTCCGCGACGGCTCCGACGACGAGGTTGGTGCCCCCGATGTCGATCCCGATTATCCAGCGCATCGGCTCGTTGCCTCCTTGTACACGTCGAGCAATCGTTCTGCCAGCAAGCGCCCGTCAAACTGTGTGACGAACTGTCTGCCGGATGCCACCATGTGCGCGGCGAGCACGGGGTCGTCCAGCACCCTGCGAATCTGTCGCGCCAGGGCGCTGGCATCGGTGGCCGGGGCGTAGAGGGTGTCCGGTCCCCCGGCCTCCGCGAAGCAACCTCCCTCCGACGCGATCACCGGCACTCCGGCAGAGAGCGCCTCCACGATCGGAAGCCCGAAACCTTCGAAGAGCGAAGGATACAGAAACAGCTGCGCGCTTTGCATCAGGGCAGGGAGCGCGGCGTCACGTACTCCGGTCCGAATCTGCACGCGCTCGCCAACACCCAGCCGTTCGGCGAGCCGGGTGAGCCCGGCCCCACAGCCGCGATCGCGTCCCACGAGCACGAGCGGCGGCGTCACCAGCGGGTCGAGCTCGGCCAGCGCGGCGACCGCGGTGCGCTGGTTCTTGCGCGGCTCGAGCGTGCCCACGCTGAGGAGAAATCGCTCCGGAAGCCGATGCCCGGACAGCACGCGTCGACCCTCTCCCTCCGGGACCCCTGCCGCGAACCGCGGATCCGCCGCCGGAGGAATGACCCCGATGCGAGCGGGGTCCACCTGGTAGAACGCCAGCAGGTCGCTCCGGGTCTGCCGGCTTGCCGCGACGAGGACGTGGGCGTGCTCCGCGCTCCAGCGATAGCGCCATTCGTAGCTGATCCGATCGGCCCGGCGGTAGAGCCCCGGAAAACGGACCCAGAGGAGATCGAGAAAGCTGACCACGGCGGGGATGCCGCTGCGCGGCAGGTCGCGCGGGATCTCGTGGCTGAGTCCGTGAAAGAGCTCGAGGCCATCGGCCGCGGCGCGGTGTCCCAGCCGGAAGCTCCGCCAGATCGAGCCGGCACCGTGGGTGGCCCAGACTCCACCCGCCTGGTGGAGCGTAGCACCCAGCGCGCGCGCCCAGTCCGCGAATTCGGGAAGCGCGGCCCCGGGCGAATACAACTGCGCTTCGATGGTTCCGGCTTCGAGCACTCCGGCGATGACGCGCCGCGCGTAATTCCCCAGTCCGGTCGAGTTGCGCAGCGCGCGAACGGCATCGAATCCGACCCGCAACCCCACTCACTCGACCTGCAGCACGGCGAGAAAGGCTTCCTGCGG
>CAYNNS010000138.1:0-8307 GCA_964398345.1 uncultured Gemmatimonas sp.
CGCTACGCGGGGGGGGCAGGTGGGTGGCACGGTAGACTATACGGAAGCCATGGGGCTGAATAGGGGGTGCCATGGGGCGGAAAGCGAACCCGGGGCCCCCCCCGCCGGGCTCAGTTACAGAAACAGGATCCGCCGAAGCATTCGCAGCCACCACCACTTCCAAAGCGCGGGTTGACGATGTTGTTGAATTTGGACCCGAACGTGTAGCTAATGCCGAATTGCGCGAAATAGAAGTACGCGGTCTTGAGCTGCTTGAGCTGCAGCAGGATCTCCTCGTCAGTCGCTCCTTCCTTAAACAGAGAGAGCTGATCACGGACCCTGGAATAGCTTGCGAAGAAGTTGAAGTTGAGCCCCCGTACCAGCCGGATATCGCAGCCGCCACGCAACGAGATCCGGTTCTTGCTGAAGTCGTCCAGGAAGCTCGAGAAGCCGATCGACCCGGAAAGACTGCCCCAGGGCTGGACGGCCTGAACCGAGGCGGTCAAACTGTGGGTCGGGCGGGTTTCGTCAAGCTTGTTGTAGATGGTCGTGTCGCGGTACTTCGCATGGCTGATCCCCAATGCGTAGACGAATACGAACTGGCGCTTGGAGGACTCCTTATAGGGGAAGACGTCGAACTCCAGCTCCGGGGTCAGCGTCAGGTTCAAGAGGTAGTTATCGTGGGAGGAGCGCAGTGCCGAAGCAGCGGCGCCGAAAGACCAATGGTCCCCGAGACTGCGCACGACCAACGTATTGGCGTTGTAGCGGCTGTTGTGGGTCTTGAGCTCCGAGCTGTCATTGAGCGTATAGCTGCTGCTATTCCGATTCGCGCCGACGGAGAAGCTGAGCTTCCAGTCTTCGGCGACACGAGTCGCCCGCGCGTTGCCGGAGAGATTGCTGCTCTTGCTGTGCGACTGACCGTCCAAGAACGCGTTCAGCCCGATTCGAAACACCCACAGATTCCAGGGATCGTGAGGCTTTTGGGGCGTCGCGGCAGCCGGGGCAGTGTAGGTCAGCTGGAGCTGCTCCGCGAGCGGTCCCTTCGCGATATAACGCACGAGCCCCAACCCGATCCGCTTGGTTTGCTGGTGACGGACTTCGTCGTCGGTGTCGGACTGACGGGTCGAAAACTTGAGCTCATCGTCCGAGCCTCGGAAGGTCCGCAAGCCGAGATAACGCAGGGTGAACTCCTGGCCACCGCCACCGGTGTTCTGGGAGGTGATGATCAGGTGCACGTCGGCGTCGGCGCGGTCGCGCACCCAGTTCACGTAGGTGATCTCGCGCTTGATGAACTCGGTATCGCAAAAGGTATTGCAATCGGGAAAGACCCGGATCGCCTCGGCCGTCGAGTCGGTAGCGGCCCTGGTCTGCGCCTGGAGCACAGCGGAAGCGAACAGCAGGGCGCACCAACCGAAGGTGGTCGCAGCCATCCGGGTTGCCGTCATCGGGACCCTCGCGAGGGCGGGTCTGTGGAGTGGTTGTGCCGCCTTATGACGTCTGCCAAGCCAAAAAGGTTGCAGGGAGGCTAGCCGCCATGGCGGCTCGCGGCAACGGGCGATAACGTCCGCGGATGCCCCGATCCCGCTGGCCGTTGCAGGAGGTGTTCCGGCTCCTGCACCAGCACTACGGCCCGCCATCGCCGTTGCCCTCGATCGATCCCTTCGAGCTGGTGCTGTGGGAGAGCTGCGCGTACCTCGTGGATGACGAGCGCCGCGCCAGGGTCTACGCCCGACTGGTCGCCGCGACGAAAGCACGACCGATACAGATCGCGGGAATGCAGACCGAGGCACTCGCCGGGCTCATCGAGAAAGACGGCGGGATGGTCCCGCTCAAACGCGCGGAGAAACTGCAGCAGGCGGCGAATCTCGTGCTCGATTGGGGACAAGCGGAGCTCCGCCGGCTCTGCGCGGAGGAGCCGGAACGCGCCCGCAAGCTCCTCAAGCAGCTCCCGGGGATCGGGGACCCCGGAGCCGATCGGCTGCTGATGATCTGCGGGAGCAAGCGCACCCTCGCACCCGAGTCCAACGGCTTGCGGGTGCTCGTCCGCATCGGCTTCGGCGAAGAACACTCGGCCTACAGCAAGAGCTACGCTTCCGTGGTGGCGGCCACCGAGCCGGAGCTGCCCAAGACGCCCGAAGGCCTGCTGCAGGCGCATCTCCTCCTGCGCCAGCACGGCAAGACGCTCTGCAAAGCCAGCATGCCGCGGTGCGGCGAATGTCCCCTGGCAACGCGCTGTCCGAGTGCGGTCTGAGGGCTGGGCGTCTATCTTCTGCATCCGAAGATCGGTAACTGCAGGACACGGATTCCGCGGATTCATACGGACGATTCCGTTGACCCTCATACTTGGACTGCAATGAACTATCGGTCGATGCCTGTGCTCATGGGGTTGTTGGTAATCGGCACCTCACTCGCCGCACAGAAGAACAAGGCGGCGGCGCCCAATCCGATCCAGAAAGAGTACCAGGCGATCGCCGATCGCATCATCGCCGCGGCCACCGCGGACAGCGCGGCCTGGAACAAGCTCGCCGAGCTGACCGACGGGTTCGGCAACCGGCTGAGCGGCAGCGACGCACTGGAGCGCGCCATCGACTGGATCCTCGCGCGCATGAAGTCGGAAGGCCTCGCCAACGCCCACACCGAGCCGGTGATGGTCCCGAAATGGGTGCGGGGGCACGAGAAAGCCGAGCTGCTGCAGCCACGCTACCTCAACCTGCCGATGCTGGGCCTGGGCGGGAGCGTGGCGACGCCGAAGGGTGGGATCGAGGCGGAAGTGCTGGTGGTGTCGAGCTTCGATGATCTCAGAGCCCACGCCGCCGACGCCAAAGGCAAGATCGTGCTCTTCGACGTGCCCTTCACCAACTACGGGCAAACGGTGGCATATCGCGCTATCGGCGCCAACGAATCGGCCAGGGTCGGGGCGGTGGCGACGCTGATCCGCACCGTCGGGCCGTTCAGCATGCGCAATCCCCACACCGGTGCAATGGCGCCTTACGACTCGACGGTAAAGGCGATCCCCGCCGCGGCGATCACGCTGGAAGATGCGGCGATGCTGCACCGTATGCAGAATCGCGGGCAGAAGCTCGTGGTCCGGCTGGACATGGAGGCCCAGACGCTGCCCGACGCGCCCTCTCGCAACGTGATGGCGGAGCTGGTGGGACGGGAAAAGCCGGACGAGATCGTGGTCTTCGGCGGTCACATCGATTCGTGGGACGTCGGCACCGGCGCCATGGACGACGGCGGCGGAATGGTGATCGCCTGGGAAGCGGTGCGGTTGCTCAAACAGCTGGGGCTCACGCCGCGGCGCACCATCCGCGCGGTAGGCTGGACCAACGAAGAGAACGGCGGGCGCGGCGGACAGGCCTACCGCGACGCGCACCGCGGCGAGCTGTCCAAACACATCGCCGCGATCGAATCGGATGGCGGCACCTTCAAGTTCCGCGGCTTCGGGTTCACCGGTAACGACTCGGCGTACGCGGTCCTGCGCCAGATCGGGAGGCTGCTCAAGCCGCTGGGTGGCGACAGCGTGTTCGTCGGGGGCGGCGGCTCCGATATCGGTCCGATCATGGGCGAAGGGATTCCGGGGATGTCACACAACGTCGACGGGACGCGCTACTTCTGGTATCACCACAGCGAAGCCGACAACATCGATAAGATCGATCCGCGAGAGCTGGCGGAGAACGTCGCGGCGATGGCCGTCATGGCGTACGTCCTGGCGGACCTGCCGGGTGGATTGCCGCGGGGAGGGAAACCGGTGAGGTAGGCGATTAGGCGATTAGTCGATTAGAGAGTCCTCCTAATCGACTAATCGCCTAATCCCCTGATTTACGGCTTCTTCAACTGCGCCGCCGTCAGATTCACGTGTCCCACCGACTGCCCGATGATCACGTGGCCGCTCGGCACCTTCTCGTCATGGCCCCAGAGATGGAAGATGATGCCATCGGTGGTGGCGACGAGATTCGCGACCGAGGTCGCCTGGTCCGCCGGCATGTCGAGCACCTTCACGCGTCCCGTGGCGATCTCTTGCTTGTGATCGTGCCAGTTCTTGTTCCAGCTCGCCAGTGACACGGCGCCGGAGCGCGTGATCGACTTGGCGACGATGTACTCGATCTGCTGCAGGCGCGCCGTCGAGTCGCTCGAGTCGTAGATCAGGCACTCGATCACCGGCTCCGGCGAAATCACCTTGCAATAATGGTGGTACGGTCCCATCACCTTTCCCGCCACGACGTGCGGTGCCAGGACGTGGATGGTGTGGCCGTCAGCCGGAGTGGCGGGCTTGGCCTGGGCGGTGAGCTGCCCGGCCACCAGAATCAGGGCTGCACCTGCTGTGATCGCCTTGCGCATAGGGACTCCCTCCCGTGGGTAGGGAGGGAGAGATAGTGCGCGGTCCGGCGGTCGGCTAGGGGCCCGCCCGTGGGAACCCGGGCGGATGTGTCGTCAGAGTGAAGATTGCGGTCGTGTCGGATCGACACGCGAGCGGCGCGTCGCCTGGTAAAGCCCTCGGCACCACAAGCAGTTATTCCCTTCGATGCTCTGGCGCGGGGCCTGCAACATCCAGAGGCGTTTCGGCTCGGAGCCCACCATGCGCAGCAAGCTGACTATCCTGGCAACCCTCCTCGCCGCGTGCGGCAGTTCCACTTCGGGGCCCGCTGGAGGGGCGGCGCTCAGGGTCCTCCACGCAACACCCGCGCTCGGCCCCGTGGATGTCGAGGTCGGCGGGGCCACGGTGGTTCACGGCGTGTCCTACGGCACGACATCGCGCCTGCTCGAGGTGCCCGGCGGCGAACAGCACATCGTGGTTCGTTCGGCGGGACAGGTTCTGGGAGAGCTCACCGCCACGCTCAGCCTGCAGCACCTCAACAGCGTGGTGGTGGCCGACGGTACCCCGCGTTTCGTGGAGCAAGTGACGCCCGACACCGGGCAGGTCATCAGCAACCGCGCCAACATCCGGATGGTCAACGTCGTCGGCCCCACCAGCCAGCCACCGACGCTGCTGGCGGTCAAGGTCGTCGCACCCAACGCCAATCCCGATTCCGTCATCACCTTCGGCATGGACGCGACGATCGCGAGCTACAGCGCGCTGCTGTACTTCGACCCCGGACACTTCGGCTTCCGCTACCTGCCCTCAGGCGGCTCGACCGTGCTCGCCGAGACGGCGTTCGACGTCGCTGCGGGAGAAACCAGGACCGTGGTGCTGGAGCGCGGCGCGGACGGGGCGTACCGGGTCCAGGTCCTGATCGAGCACTGAGCGGCGCGGCTCGTATATTCCCGGACCCTTGCCGGGAGATCGGGTCATGCCTCGAATGCACTGGAGCACCGTCACCTGTATGCTTTCCTTCGTCGCCGGAGCCGGCTTGATGCGGGCACAGCAGCAGACGCCGAGCGGGACCCGGCGTGAGCCGCAGTTCGATAACGCGCAGGTCAAGGTGTGGAAGTCCATCATCATGCCGCACCAGCCCCTGGTGCTGCACCGCCACGAGCACGGGCGCGCCCTGATCGCGCTGACCGACGGGGAGCTCAAGGTGGTGGACAAGAACGGGGCGACGGTCACCACCTACCACTGGGAGCGCGGCAAGGCCTACTGGCTCGACGCCGACCCGCCGGGCCAGATGCACGCGGACGTCAACGAGACGGCGAAGCCGATTGAAGTGATCGTGGTGGAGTTGCAGAAGGACAGATAGGAGCTACCGCAACCCCAGGGTCTTGAACACGCCGTCGCGCAGCGTGATCCAGATGAACTTGAAGAGCGGGGTTTCGACGGGGCGCGGATGCCAGAGCGGCGCCACCACCGGAGGGTTATCGCCCGACGGGTTTGCGGTGGTGAGCGTGAAGGCGTTGAAGAGGAACGTGTGCAGCTTGTCGGCGAAGTCCCGGGTGCGGGTGGCCTTGTCGAGCTCATCGATCGCGAGGTCGTGATAGAGCAGCTTGAGCTCGCCGCGAGCGGTATCGTCGCGCACGTCGACCCGGAAGTCCGCCGACTCGAGCGTCCCCTCCCGAATCCGCACCCCCTCGAGGTCTACCAGGAAGGTATTGAGCGCCCGGGCATCCATGTGCCCGATCCTGCCACGATAACTCAGATTGAGCGGCCGGGACGCCAGGTCATACTCGAAGCGGACCAGCAGCGACGCGGCGCCGGCCAAGCGGGCACGGATGTCGATCTCGCACGCCGAGGCGCGCGACATCCGGTGGGGATCGTTGCTGAGGTTCCGGATCACGGCTTCGAGCTGGGTGAACGGCAGGGCGCCGAATCGGGTCCCGTCGCTCGCCCGCTCGAAGTAGTGCACCTCGGAGTTGGTGAGGTGCAGCTGCTCGATCCAGAGCGGACGCGATTGCTGCAGCGCCTGGTGCGGCAGCAGCGCCGGCAACACCCGGGCGCGCGGCTTGGTGCGGTCCACTTCGATCTCGACCCGCAGTGAATCGATGGCGATGCTGCGCATCCAGAGCTGGCGGTGGAAGAAATGCCAGAGACCGATGCCGTCGCTCCGCAGCGTGCGGGCGGCCAGCAGAAAGCGTTCATGGGCCTGGGGCGCTTTGCGCCGGAATGCCGCGGTATCGGGAAAGAGCTCGAAGCCTTCGAGGGCGAAGGAGCGGTTCAGCAGACTGAAACGAGAGCGCCCGATCCTCACCAGGTACAGGCTGTCGGTCGCTTCGGCAACGGCGGCTTCGAGTCGCCGCTGCAGGTGGGAGGTATTGAGCTGCCAGGCGAGAACCAGGTGGGCGGCCACGAGGAGCAGCACCATGGTGACCAGCACGACGATCAGGATCCGGCCCGCCTGTCTCCGTCGCAGCACTCTCGCTCCTCCTCGTCGGTGGCCGCTACATACGCAGGCGTCCCAGCAGCGCGTGAAAGCGCGGCTCGCCACGTAAAGGATCGACGATCGGGTTGACCCCGAAGTACACCAGCCAGCCGCGGCGTTCCTCCCAGGCACGCTCGGCCCAGTCGAGGGCCCGGCTCAGCTCCCCCAGACCGAGCAGCGCGGTCGCGAAGGCCACTGGGGAGACGTAATCCTCGCGGGCCCGCCGCTCGAGGTCCTGAAACAGGACCTCGGAGCGGGCGCGATCGCCCGCCCGGCCGAGCACGTAGGCGAGGGTGGCGACGGTGTAGGAATTGGTGTCGGTCAGCTCCATGCCTTCGCGAATGACGCGCTCCGCCTCGGCCCACAGCCCGAGCTGGGCCAGGGCGAGCCCGAAGACGCGATAGGTCTCCTCGGCGTTCGGATTCATCGCGATGGCGCGGGTCAGGTGGTAGCGCGCCTGATCGTAGCGGCGGGCGTAGTAATAGATCCAGCCGACCGCGCGGCGAACGGAGACCGAACCCGGATCGAGCTCGAGCGCGGTATGCACCTCGACCAGCGCCTCATCGAGGCGCCCGCGGGCGGCCTGGCAGAAGGCATACCACTGGTGCGCCGTGGCGTAGCCGGGATCGAGCGCGATCGCGCGCTGGAACTCCTGCCGCGCCGCGGGAAAATCCCAATCGTAGATGAAGAGGCTCCAGGCCAGCGAGGCGTGCGCCTCCGCGAGCGAGTCGTCGAGCTCGAGGGCCTGGCGGGCGTAGGCTTTGGCCCGCGCAAAGCCTTCAGCGACGGGCACGCTGCGGTAGTCGAGCTGCAGCGCATAGGAATCGGAAAGACCGGTATAGGCCGGAGCGTAGCGGCGATCCGCCTCGATGGCCTGCTCGAACAGGCCGATCGCCTCGGTGACGCCCTCCTGGGTGCGCTTGTTCCAGGCATAGCGGCCCTTCAGGTAGAGCCCGTAGGCCTTGAGGCTCTCGGTGTAGCGCTTGGGGGTGGGCTCGACGAGCCCCGCGAACGACGTCCCGCGCAGCGGCTTCCAGATGGGGTGGGCGGTCTCGTCCTGAATCGCGAAGACGTCGGCGAAGGTGCGATCGTAGCGCTCCGACCAGAGCAGGCGACCGTCCTCGGTGGAGCTGAGCTGCGCGGTCACCCGCAGCCGGTCTCCGGCGCGGCGTACCGTCCCCTCGAGCACCCAGGCCGCACCGAGCAGGGCGCCGATGGCCCGCACGTCCTGGGGCTTGCCTTTGAGCGCGAAGGCCGAGGTGCGCGAGGCAACCCGCAGCCCTTCGACCTTCGCCAGCGCATTGATCAGCTCGTCGGTGATCCCGTCGCTCAGGTACTCCGTATCGGGGTCCGGGCTGGCGTTGACGAACGGGAGCACGACGATGCCCCGGCCGATCGCGGGCCGCGCCGAGCCAGGTCCGCTCTGCGGCTGGGGCTCGAGCGCGGCCACCAGCTCGACGGCGCTGGGGAAGCGCTCGCCGGGGTCGCGCGAGAGCGCGCGGGCGATGGCCAGGTCGACGTGCACCGGCAGCTC
>CAYNNS010000139.1:0-8300 GCA_964398345.1 uncultured Gemmatimonas sp.
GGTCGGGCGCTGGCGGGGGAGCGTTACCCGTTTCCGGTTGTGAGGGGCCGCGGACCGGGGGGTTCGCGACCGAATGGACTTTCTGGAGGTAGTACTGGAGCGAAGCGCGGTCGCCGCGGAGCATCATGCCGGCGGGATACAGCGCCCCCGCTGGGGCAGGAGCAGTGGCCGGTTCCCCGCCACTCACAGTCCCACTCCCACTCCCACTCCCACTCCCACTCCCACTGTGCTTGCAGGCGACCAGCGCGAGCAACCCGAGGGGAACTACGAGTCTGCGTGCCATAGTGCACTCCGTCCTGCGGATGCTCAAGGAACGATCACCTATATGGGAAGCGCCCCCGATCCTGTCAATCACCGCTCACTGGTCACTGGTCACCGGTAACTGGTAACTTCCCCCGTCCCCACACGGCTCCCCGCGCGTGTCCGAATTGCAGCACAAGCTCCAGACCCAGCTTGGCGCCCAGTACCGCCTGGAGCGGGAGCTGGGGGGTGGAGGGATGAGCCGGGTCTTCCTGGCCGAGGAAACCGCGCTGGGCCGGAAGGTCGTCATCAAGCTGCTCCCGCCCGAGCTGGCCGCGGTGCTGAGCGCCGACCGTTTCCAGCGCGAAGTTCGCCTCGCCGCCGCACTCCAGCACCCCCACATCGTCCCGCTGCTCGCCGCCGGCAGCGCGGGCGACATCCTCTACTACACCATGCCCTTCGTGGAGCGCGAGTCGCTCCGGGCCCGCCTTTCCCGCGAGGGCGAGCTCCCGGTGGCCGAGGCGGTGCGGCTGCTCCGCGAAGTGGTGGACGCGCTGGCGTATGCGCACCGGCAGGGGATCGTCCACCGCGACATCAAGCCCGACAACATTCTCCTGAGCCAGCGCCACGCCGTGGTCACCGATTTCGGCATCGCCAAGGCACTGTCCGCTGCGGGTGACAGCAGCACCCTGACCGCCACCGGGATGTCGATCGGCACCCCGGCCTACATGGCGCCCGAGCAGGCCACCGGCGAGGCCAACGTCGATCACCGCGCCGACATCTATTCCCTTGGCGCGCTCGCGTACGAGATGCTGGCGGGCGAGCCCCCTTTCCGCGGCACCACGCAGCAGGCGATCATCGCCGCCCAGCTCACCCGGCACGCCACCCCGCTCAACGAAGTCCGTCCCGCCGTCCCCGCGGAGCTCGCCGCGGTGATCCATCGCTGTCTCGAGAAGCGGCCGGCCGATCGCTACCAGCACGCCGACAAATTGCTCGTGGCGCTGGAGCCGTTCAGCGCCGCCACGCCCTCCGGGGTCACGGCCCAGACGCCGAGCGCCGCACAGCAGTGGGCGATGCCGCGCGTGCTCGGCTCCTTCGCGCTCGCCTCCGCCGCGCTGCTCGGCCTGGCCTGGGCGCTCCGCACCCTGCTCGGCTTGCCCGACTGGTTCTTCCCCGCCGCGGTGGTGCTCCTCGCCCTCGGCTTGCCCGTCGTCGTGGTCGCGGCGCTGAGCCACAACCGCCGGGTGAGCGGCCGCACGCCGGTTCCCGTGCCGGTGCCCGGTGGGCTCACGCTGCGCAAAGCGGTCAACGGCGGGATCGCGGCGTTCAGCGGGTTAGGCGTCGTGACCGGAGGCTACATGGCGATGCGGCTGCTCGGCATCGGCCCGGTGGGCTCGCTGGTGGCCAGCGGCAAGCTCGCCGAGCGGGAGCGGCTCATCATCGCCGACTTCGGCAACCAGACCCGCGACCCGCTGCTCGGCGCCGCCGTCACCCAGGCATTCCGGGTGGACTTCCAGCAGTCGAAGCTGGTGTCACCGGTCGAGGCCGATTATGTGCGCCGGGTACTCCGTCGCATGCAGAAGCCCGACTCCCTGCCACTCACCCTGGACCTGGCGCGCGAGATCGCCCAGCGGGAAGGCTTCAAGGCCGTGGTATCGGGGGAGCTCCAGCAGGTGGGACCCAGCCTGCTGGTGTCGGCGCAGCTGGTGAACGCACAATCGGGCGAGGTACTCGCAACGGCGCGGGAGACGGCCCGCGATTCCACCCGGACTCTGGAGGCGGTGGACAAGGTCTCGAAGCAGCTGCGCGAGAAGATCGGTGAGTCGCTGCGGAGCATCCGGGCCAACCCGGCGCTCGCCGAAGTGACCACCGGATCGCTGGAAGCGCTCCGCAAATACTCTCAGGCCCTCCAGGCCCAGACGGCCGGGGATAACCTGGTGGCCATCGCCTTGCTCGAGGAATCGGTGGCTCAGGATTCCAACTTCGCGATGGCCTGGCGCAAGCTGGGCACCATGCTTGGCAATGCGGGCCTGAAGCCGGCGCGCGCCGAAGAGGCGCTAACCCGCGCCTACCGGATGCGCGAGCGTCTGACGCTGCGGGAGCGCAAGCTCACCGAGTACTCCTATTTCTCCGATGTGCGGGGCATGAACGACAGCGCCGAGGCGTCCCTCAAGTCGCTGCTGGCCGAATACCTCAACGACAGCTGGGCCTGGAACAATCTCGGCGTTGCCTACGAATCCTCGGGCGACAAGGCCCAGGCGGAGCCGGCCTATCTCCGCGCCGCTACGCTCGAACCCGAGAACAACTTGGCCTGGGGGAACCTGCTCACCCTTCGGATCGGAATGGCGCAATTCGATTCGGCGGCCGCGACCCTCAAGCAGATGGAGGCGCGCTTCCCGTCTGGTGCTCTTGCCGACTTCCGGTCGACCTACCTGTCGCTGGGCAAACGCGATTTCGCGGTTGCCGAGTCCCTGCTGACGCTGTTCGCTGCGCGCTACCGCGGCCAACCCACGGAGCCGTTTTTCCTCAACAATCTGGTGGGCGTCCAATCGATCCGGGGCAAGCTCGCCGAGGCCAACCGAACAGCAGCAGCACTCATCGAGTTACGGCTCTCAAAGGGTGACACCACGAATGCGCTGGAGGTAGAGCTTCAGCAGACGGTTGCCCCGGCCCTGTATCGTGACGATCCGCGGGCTGCCAAAGCGGCCCTGGACGCCGTGTTCCGGGAGCACCCGTTCGATCGCCTCGCGCCGACTGAGCGGCCGCTGCTCCCGGCGATCATCAGCGCGGGGACGGTGGGAGACCGGGACCGGGCTGCGCGATTGCTGAGCGAGCTGGAGCAGCAGCGCGGCAACCTGCCGGGCCGCGTCTGGGACTACGGCAAGCACTTTGGGCGCGGAGAAGTGCTGTCGTTGCGGCCGGAGTCGCGCAACGCGGCACGAGCGGAGCTGCTCAAGACGACCGGTGTCTGCGGGTATTGCGTGTATCCCGTGATCGCCCGCTTGTTCGAACAGGATAATCAGCCCGATTCGGCGCTGGCGTACTATCAGCGCTGGGCTGACGCCGGCGAAAACCTCTGGGAGCCCGGCATCTATGATCACTGGGCTCCGGTCGCTTACTTCCGCCTGGGCGAGCTGTACGAGCAGAAGGGTGACACGGCGCGCGCCGTGGAGTTCTACAACAAGTTCAGAATCCTGTGGAGGGACGCCGACCGCGAGCTACAGCCCAGAGTGAAGGACGCCCTGCAACGGATTAGTGAGCTGAAGAAGGAGAGATCCGCTAAGCCATGAAAACCGTCCAGCTGTCCGCCTTGACCGCCTTGACCGCCTTGACCGCCTTGACCGCCGCGACCGCCCTCTCCGCCCAGGCTCCGCGGGTCGGCCCCGCGCACGGCACCGTCATCGTGGTTGGCGGCGGTTCCATGGGCCCCGAGCTCTACGCCGCTTTCATCCAGGCGGCCGGCGGCCCCGATGCCCTGATCATCGACGTCCCCACCGCAGGCGGCGACTCGGTCTATCCCGCCGACTGGCGCGGCCGCAACGGCCTGATGCGCGCCGGCGCCAAGCACGTCGTCGTGCTGCACACCATCCGGAAGGACGTCGCGAACTCCGACAGCTTCGTCGCCGTGCTCAAAACGGCGGGCGGCGTCTGGTTCGAGGGCGGACGCCAGTGGCACCTGGTGGACTCCTATGCCGGCACCAAGACCGAGCAGGGCTTCCACGACGTGCTCGCGCGGGGCGGGGTCGTGGGCGGCTCCTCCGCGGGCGCTTCGATTCTGTCGAGCTACCTGCTCCGCGGCGCGCGCTCGGGCAACACCGTCATCATGGCCCCGGGTTATGAGGTGGGGTTCGGGTTCCTGCGGGGCGTCGCCATCGACCAGCACGTCGTCGCGCGCGAGCGGCTCCGCGACCTCGCCGATTCCCTGATGCCCAAACACCCCGAGCTGCTGGGCATCTCCGAAGACGAGGGCACAGCCTGGGTGGTCCACGGCGACACCGCCGACATCATCGGCCGCGACAAGGCCTTCGTCTACGGTGGCAAGGACACCGACCCCGGCAAGCCCTTCCTCACCCTCTTCCCCGGCGATCGCTACGATCTCGGCGCCCGGCGGGTCATGCGGCGCTCCTACGCGGGCTCGCCGATCACCGAGCGCTTCGTCGATTCGCTCGTGGGACCGGTGGGCACCGGGAGGATCACCGTGCACGTCGCGCAGGACGGCAAAGTCCTCCTCGCCAAGGGCTACGGCATCCCGGCCAATTCGAAGTACATGCCCGCGACGACGGTGCCGAACTTCCCGCTGCTCGGGCTCTCGGCGGGGTTCGACGCGCTGGCTACGCAGCTCCGCACCTCGCACGACACGCTCTCGTACCCCGCCCTCGTGACGCGGCGGCTCTATCCGCCCATCGGCCTGCACAAGACCGCGCTCGATACCGCGGGCGGGCGCCACGAGTTCAGCTCCAACGTCGACGAGCTCTACCGCCTCGAGCTCGGCTTGCAGGCGGTGCGGAGTTTGGGTTCGGGTCCGCCCGAAATCGACTCCACGGATGCGAGCGATGCCACGGCGCGGATCGATCCCGCCGTGGGCTGGACCGCCGATCGCTACCATGGCTGGACCCGGCTGTCCCTCTTCGGCACCGCCGACGGCAAGCGCAACGCCTTCGTGCGCATTCCCGAACGGCGCGAGAGCATCATCATCCTGAGCGACCGGGACGGCCTCGACGCGCGCGGGTTAGCTGAGCGAATGCTCGGTCGGCTGCAGGGGATGGCGCCCACCAACGACGGTCCTAACCCGTACCGCACCGTCGAAGGTTGGGCCAAACTCCCCGCCGGCCGGACCTGGGGCTCCACCAGCGCCGTCGCGATCGCCAGGGACGGCCGCAGCATCTGGGTGGGCGAGCGCTGCGGGACGAACTCCTGTTCGGGCTCCAGGCTCGACCCCATCCTCGAATTCGATTCCACCGGCACCCTCATCAAGAGCTTCGGCGCGGGGATGTTTCTCACCCCGCACGGCATGACCGTCGACAGGGAGGGCAACGTCTGGGTGACCGATTGCGCCTGCACCGGCACCGCGGAGCAGCGCGCCGCGAAGGGTCCCACCGGCGAGCCGCTCGGCCACCAGGTCTACAAGTTCAGCCCCGAGGGCAAGCTGCTCATGACCCTCGGCAAGGCGGGCGGCGGCCGCGACTCAGCGTACTTCTGGCAGCCCAACTCCGTGCTCGTGGCGCCCAACGGCGACATCTTCGTCTCCGAAGGGCACTCCTCCGCGGAGGGCGCCAATGCGCGGATCCTCAGGTTCGACAAGCAGGGCAAGCTGCTGAATGTGTTTGGCCACAAGGGACCGGGCAAAGGCGAGCTGGATCAGCCGCATGCGCTCGCGATGGATTCGCGCGGCCGCCTCTTCGTGGGGGATCGCAGCAACAACCGCGTCGTCATCATGGACCAGGAGGGCAACTGGATCGACTCCTGGTCCCAGTTCAGCAGGCCGAGCGGGATTTACATAGATAAGGATGACGTGATCTACGTGACCGATTCCGAGTCGGGGGGCGTCTCGCCGCCGCACGGGAACTGGAAGCGCGGCATCCGGATCGGCAGCGCCAGAACCGGAGTGCTTACTGCTTTCATCCCCGACCCGTTCGAGAACGCCACCAACACCAGCGCGGGCGAGGGAGTCGCGGTGGACGCGAGGGGTAACATCTACGGTGCGGAGGTTGGACAGAAACGCCTGCAGAGGTACGTCAAGCCATGAGCACCAGCTTCAAGGTCAATGGAAAGCCGGTCACGGTGGACGTGCCGGCGGAGATGCCGCTGCTCTGGGTCCTGCGCGACGTGCTCGACCTCAGGGGGACCAAGTTCGGCTGCGGGATGGCGCAGTGCGGCGCCTGCACGGTACACATTGCGGGCGAAGCCAAGCGCTCCTGCGTCACGCAGGTATCGAAGGTTGCCGGCCTCGAGGTCACCACCATCGAAGGCCTCTCCAAAGACGGCAGCCATCCGGTCCAGCGCGCCTGGGAAGAGCTCGACGTGCCGCAGTGCGGCTACTGCCAGGCGGGCCAGATCATGTCGGCGGCGGCGCTGCTGGCCCGTGTTCCCAAGCCCACCGCCCAGGGCCTCGACGCGGCGATGAGCGGCACCCTCTGCCGTTGCGGCACCTATCTCCGTATCCGCGCCGCGATTCACCGGGCCGCGGGCAACGCCGCAACGCAGGGAGGTGCCGCATGAGCACCGACCTGCGGGTTAGCCGCCGCCAGTTCCTCCAGGCGAGCTTCGTCGCCGGCGGAGGATTGCTGCTCACGACGCGCCTCGGCGGAACCGTCCGCAGCAGCGCGACGCTGCGCACCGCCTCGGAATGGCGGCTCAACGCCTGGATCAAGTTCCTGCCGGACGGCAGCGTCACCATCGTCGCCCAGAACCCCGAGATCGGCCAGGGCGTCAAGACCATGCTGCCGATGATCATCGCCGACGAACTCGACGTCGACTGGAAGGACGTGCGCATCGAGCAGGCGAGCCTCGACACCGACAAGTACAAGTCGCAGAGCGCCGGCGGCAGCACCGCGACCCCGACTCACTGGCTGTCGATGCGGCGGGTGGGCGCCGCGGGCCGGGCACTCTTCGTCACCGCTGCGGCGCAAACCTGGGGCGTACCCGAGTCGGAGTGCACCACCGGATCGGCGACCGTGCGCCACGCGAAGAGCGGCAGGAGTCTCAAGTACACCCAGCTCTTCGAGAAGGCGGCAACGCTCCCTGCGCCGGCTCTCGACCAGGTCAGGCTCAAGGACCCCAGGGATTTCAAGATCGTCGGCACGCGGGTCAGGAACGTCGACAACCACGCCATCGTCACCGGTACGCCGCTCTACGGCATCGATACCAAGCTGCCCGGCATGCTCTACGCGGTCTACGAGAAGTGTCCCGTCTTCGGCGGTACGGTGGTGAGCGCCAACCTCGACGACATCAAGAAGCTCTGGGGCGTCAGGCAGGCCTTCGTCGTCGAGGGGAACGCGGTCGGCAACGGCCTCGCCAGCGGCGTCGCGATCGTCGCCGACACCTGGTGGGCGGCCAAGCACGCGCGCGAGCAGCTCAAGGTCAGCTGGAACGAGGGGCCCACCGCGAGCCAGAGCAGCGCCGGCTTCGCCGCCAAGGCGGCCGAGCTGTCGCAGCAGACCCCGATGCGCTCGCTGCGGAAGGACGGGGACTTCGACACTGCGATGGCGAGTGCGGCCAAGACCGTGAAGGCCGAGTACTACTACCCGTTTCTCAGTCACGCGCCGCTCGAGCCGCAGAATTGCACCGCGCAATTCAAGGACGGCAAGCTCGAGCTCTGGGCTCCGACGCAGACCCCGGCGCGAGGCCGGACCATGGTCGCCCAGACGCTCGGAGTGCCGGAGAGCAGCATCACCATCCATCTCACCCGCATCGGCGGCGGCTTCGGGCGCCGGCTCTACAACGACTACCTCGTCGAGGCCGCGGCGATCGCGAAGCAGATGGACGGCGGCGGTCCGGTCAAGCTGCTGTGGACCCGCGAAGACGACATGCGGCACGACATCTATCGTCCCGCCGGCTTCCACTATTTCAGCGGCGGGGTGGACGCGGCGGGCAAGCTGGTCGCGTGGCGCAATCACTTCGTTTCCTTCGGCGAGGGCGAGCGCTTCGCCTCGAGCGCCGGAATCGCGGCGACGGAATTCCCCCAGCGTTTCATTCCCAACTACCTGCTGGGTTCCTCGGTCATGGCGCTGGGGGTGCCCACCGGGGCGATGCGGGCGCCGGGCAGCAACGGGATCGCCTACGCGATTCAGGGCTTCCTCGACGAGCTGGCGGCGGCCGCCGGGAAGGACCCGCTGGATTTCCGGCTCGAGCTGCTCGCCGCGGCCCAGCCCAAGGAGCCTAACACGGACGTCGTGGACCCCGAGCGGATGCGCGGGGTGCTCGAGCTGGTGGCCGAGAAGTCGGGCTGGCGGAGCCGCAAGAAGGAGCCGGGCCGCGGCCTGGGTATCCCGTTCCCCTACAGCCATCTCGGCCATTTCGGCCAGGTGGTGCAGGTTGCGGTGAGACCCTCGGGGGGTGTC
>CAYNNS010000140.1:0-8247 GCA_964398345.1 uncultured Gemmatimonas sp.
TCTACGGCGGCATCGGCAAGGCCGCGCGCAACTGGGAGTGCTTCGACGCCATCCTGGACAGCCTGCGCCGCCTGGGCGAAGACGAATCGCTGCTGGTGCAGTCCGGCAAGCCGGTCGGCGTATTCCGCACGCACGCGGACGCGCCGCGCGTGCTGATCGCCAACTCCAACCTCGTGCCGCACTGGGCCAACTGGGACAAGTTCAACGAGCTCGACCGCGCCGGCCTGATGATGTACGGCCAGATGACCGCGGGCTCGTGGATCTACATCGGCACGCAGGGAATCCTGCAGGGCACCTACGAGACCTTCGCCGAATGTGCCCGGCAGCATTTCGACGGGACGCTCACCGGCCGGCTGGTGGTGAGCGCGGGGCTCGGCGGGATGGGCGGGGCGCAACCGCTGGCCGCGACGATGAATGGCGGGGTGTTCCTCGGCGTCGAGATCGATCCGGTGCGGATCCAGCGCAGGGTCGAGACCGGGTACTGCGACCGGGCCGCGACGAGCCTCGATGATGCCCTCGGGGTGGTCGAAGGGGCGCGCATGGGGCGGCGCCCCCTCTCGGTGGCGCTCTTAGGGAACAGCGCCGAGGTGTTGCCCGAGCTGGTGCGGCGCGGCGTCGAGATCCACGTGGTGACCGATCAGACCTCGGCGCACGATCTCAGGCTCGGCTACATCCCGGCGGGGCACTCCGTGGACAGCGCCGCGGCCTTCCGGGAGCACGACCCAGCGGGTTATGAGACGGCGGTGCTCGACTCGATGGTGCGGCACGTCGAAGCGCTGCTGGCGCTGCAGCGCGCCGGCTCGATCGCCTTCGATTACGGCAACAATCTCCGCGGCCAGGTGGCCGATCACCGGGGGATGACCACGGCGTTCGAGATCCCCGGCTTCGTACCGGCGTTCATCCGGCCGCTGTTCTGCCGGGGGGCCGGGCCGTTCCGCTAGGCCGCGCTCTCCGGCGATCCCGCCGACATCGCCGCGACCGATCGTGCCGTGCTGGAGACCTTCCCGCAGAAGCCGGCACTGGCGCGCTGGATCGAGCACGCGCGCCACAAGGTCCAGTTCCAGGGTCTGCCGGCCCGCATCTGCTGGCTCGAGTACGGCGAGCGGGCCGAGCTGGGCCTCAAATTCAACTGGCTGGTGCGGCGCGGGAAGGTGCAAGCCCCGCTCGTGATCGGCCGGGACCATCTCGACACCGGCTCGGTGGCATCGCCCAATCGGGAAACCGAGGGAATGAAGGACGGCAGCGACGCGATCGCCGATTGGCCGCTGCTCAACGCCCTGCTGAACACCGCATGCGGGGCCAGCTGGGTCTCGATCCATCACGGCGGCGGCGTGGGGATCGGTTACTCGATCCACGCCGGCATGGTGAGCGTCTGCGACGGCACCGAAAGCGGGGACCGGCGCCTCCAGCGGGTGCTCACGGCCGATCCCGGGAGCGGGGTGATGCGGCACGCCGATGCGGGTTATGAGGAGGCGATCGCTACGGCTCGGGAGCGGGGCGTGGATCTGCCGATGCTCGAGCGGCCCGACGGTCGGACCGCCGGACGCTAGGTGCCCGTTCTCCGCAACATCGGGCTCCTCGCCCGCTGTCTGCCCGCAGGTCCCCAATCCGACATTCACGCGATCTCCCACGCGGCGCTGGCCTGGGACGGCGAGGCGCTCCGCTGGGCCGGGGCCGAGACCGACCTTCCGGAGCGCTACCGCGACTGGCCGGCCGAGGACGCCGGCGGCCGCCTGGTGGTGCCGGGGCTGGTGGACTGCCACACCCATCTCGGCTTCGGCGGCTGGCGGGCCGAGGAGTTCGCGCTGCGCCTCGCCGGCAAGAGCTACCTCGAGATCGCCGCGGCCGGCGGCGGAATCGCCGCGACGGTGGCGAAGACCCGGGCCGCGAGTGATGCCGAGCTGCTCGCCCGCTGCCGCGACCACCTGGCCGGCATGGCCCGGCTCGGCGTCACGACGGTGGAAGCGAAGAGCGGGTACGGGCTCTCGCTGGAACACGAGCTTCGGCTGCTGCGGCTCTACCGGCAGCTGGCCGGCGGTCCCCAGCGCATCGTGGCCACGCTGCTCGCCGCGCACGTGGTACCGCCGGAATTCAGGAGCCGCCGCGGCGAATACGTCGCCCTGATCATCGAGCAGATCATTCCTGCCGTGGCCCGGGAAGGGCTGGCGAGCTTCTGCGACGTCTTTGTCGAGGAATCCGCCTTCGGCGTGGCCGAGGCGCGAGAGATTCTAGGCGCCGGGATTCGGAACGGGCTGCGCCCCAAGTTGCACGCCGATCAACTCAGCTCCTGCGGCGGCGCCGAGCTGGCGGCCGAGCTCGGCGCGATCTCCGCCGATCACCTCGAACAGATCACGGCAGTTGGGATCGAAGCCCTGTCCCGCGGCGGGGTGGTCGCTGTGAGTCTGCCGTTTGCGGCCCTGTACCTCGGCAGCGCGCCGCTCCCGGCGCGGCGGCTGCTCGATGCGGGCATCGCCGTCGCCGTGGCGACGGACTTCAACCCGGGGACCGCGCCGAGTTACCACCTGCCCATGGCGCTCACGCTGGCCTGCACGCTGCAGCGGATGCAGCCGGCCGAAGCCCTGAAGGGCGCGACGCTCATTGCCGCGAGAGCGCTCGGACTCGAAGCGCGCACCGGCTCGCTGGAAGCCGGGAAATCCGCCGACTTCGCGGTGCTCGACGCCGATTCGGTCGAGCAGTGGCTGTATCACCTGCGCGCCAACGCCTGCGTGCGAACGGTCGTGCGGGGAACGGAGTTGTGGCGGGCCTAGGCCCCCATTCTGCTCATCACGACCTTCAGGATTTCGGTTTCTTGCGTCGCGCTCTCCCGCTCCAGCCGGGCCCCCTCATCCAGGATTCCCGCGATCGCGCGCTGATCCTGCACCGATTTCGCATTGGTCCGCACGTTGAGCCACGCGGCGCGGAGCGCGGCGCGGGCGCAGAGCGCCCCCACGCCGGCATCGGACGCCGAGGCGGGATTCCCGTCGGTTGCCATGGCTCGGATCAGCTCGAAGGCTTCGAACACGGTGCGCATGACCTGCCAGGGCACCTCGAGCGCGCCGAGGTTCGCGGTTTCGAGTGCTGCGCCGCGCTCGGCCCGGGCGGCGTCGCTGTCCTTCGGCATCCCCATGGCGATGATCACCCGGTTGAAGGCGCGAGTGTCGTCGTCCACCAGGTGCAGCAGCTGCTCCTTCAGGCGTTGTCCCTGCTCGGCCCAGGTCGAGAACTCGGCCCAGCGGTCGTCCCAACCCCGCTTGTGCGCCGACAGGTTGGCGACCATGGTGCCGAGCGCCACGCCAAGGGCCCCGACGGCGGCTGCCACGGAACCTCCGCCCGGCGCGACGGACTCCGAGGCGACTTCCTCGACGAATTGCTCCACGGTCATCCGGGCGAGCGGCCGTTGCTCCACGCTGCGCAAGCGATATTCGATCACCCGTTCCTCCGGATTGAACGGCGCCATTTCGTCGAGGCCCAGCGAACGAATCGCAATCTTGACGAGCTCCGCCTCCGCGACGCCGAGTGAGCGCTGCTGCTTCCTGAGGTAGTGCCTGCCGGCGTCGAGCAGCGCGGCGCGGGGAATCAGTCCCACGAGCTCGGAGCCGGTCACGCGCAGCCCGCGCGCCTCGGCCACCCGGCAGGCCTCGTCGAACGCCACGTGCAGCGGCGTCACCCTCAGGTTGGTGAGGTTCATGCTCACCTGGGCGACGCCGTATTCCGGGATGTACCAGCCGATGGCTTTGACCGCCTTGAGCGTGCCGGGAATCATGACCGGCTGACCTTGCGCGTCGGTCACCACCTTTCCGGTCAGCGGATTGCCTTCGCGCCGGGGCCGGCCACTCTCACGAAGGTCGAACGCCACCGCGTTGGCGCGCCGGGAGGACGTGGTGTTCAGGTTGACATTGAAGGCAACCAGGAAGTCCCGTGCCCCGATCACCGTGGCTCCGCTCTTGGGCAGGAAGCTGGCGGGACCGAAGTCGGGCTTCCAGGCGGGGTCGAGAATCTTGCGGGGCAGTCCCTCGTATTCTCCGGCCCGAATCACCGAGAGCTCCTTGCGCGCCGCATTGGGCTGCGCGGCCTCGTAGAGGTAGACCGGAATTCCCAGCTCGCGCCCCACCCGCTCGCCCAGGCGCCGCGCGAGCTCGGCCGTCTCTTGCATGCTGATGCCCGAGATGGGAATCAGCGGACAGACGTCCGTCGCTCCCATGCGGGGATGCTCGCCGGTGTGGTGCCGCATGTCGATCAGTTCGGCCGCCGCGGCGATGGCGCGAAACGCGGCCTCGACCACGGCATCGGGGGTTCCCGCAAACGTCACCACGGTGCGGTTGGTCGCTTTGCCGGGGTCGAGATGCAGCAGCGTCGCCCCTTCAACCGCTTCGATCTGCGCGGTAATTTGGCGGAGGACGTCGAGGTCGCGACCCTCGCTGAAATTGGGCACGCACTCGATCAAGGCAGGCATGAGCCATCGCGGGTTAGAGTTGTCGAGGCACCAAATCTACCCGAAGGACTTCCAGATGCCGATATCACGCGCACCGGGCGGGCTCGATCGCCGCGGCTTCGTGGGATTGTGCGCCGCGTTGGGTCTCGACCGGCACGGGTTTCCGGCGGCGCTGTGGCGAGCATCGCGCCAGGCCCCCGCCGCTCCGGCCCAAGCCCCCCAGGCTCCGGGCAAGATCACCAAGGACATGCTGGTGGCGGCAGAGACGATGGTCGGTCTGGAGTTCACCGACGCCAAGCGCGAGATGATGCTGGCGGGACTCAATTCGGCGCTCGACGGCTATGCCGCGCTGCGCAAGGTCCCGCTGCCGAACCCGGTGCTGCCGGCGCTCCGGTTCGATCCCGTCGTCCCCGGTGCGCGCTCGCTCGCGCGCTCCACGCCGGCGCGGAAGTCCACCCGGGTAACGCTGCGCGCGACCAAGCCGGCCACGCGCGAGGAGCTCGCCTTTCTCAGTGTCGCCGAGCTGGGCGGCCTGCTCAAGTCCAAGCAGGTGACGGCGCTCGAGCTGACCCAGCTGGCACTCGAACGGCTCAAGCGGTTCGATCCGGAGCTCCTCTGTATCGTCAATCTGACCGAGGAGCGCGCTTTGGCGCAGGCCCGGCAGGCGGACGCCGAGCTGCAGGGCGGCAAGTGGCGCGGCCCGCTGCACGGAATCCCGTGGGGCGCGAAGGATTTGCTCGCGGTCAGGGACTATCCCACGACCTGGGGCTCGCCGCTCTACAAGGAGCAGCGGCTTCCCGAGAATGCCACGGTCGTGGATCGGCTCGACGCCGCCGGTGCCATCCTCGTTGCGAAACTTTCGCTCGGAGAGTTCGCCCAGGGGGACGTCTGGTACGGGGGAACCACCAAGAATCCCTGGAAGACCGACCAGGGCTCGAGCGGATCTTCGGCCGGACCCGCGTCGGCGACGGCGGCGGGCTGCGTCGGCTTCGCGATCGGCAGCGAGACGTTGGGATCGATCGTGTCGCCGTCGACTCGCTGCGGCACCACGGGCCTCCGGCCCACGTTCGGCCGGGTTAGTCGGGCCGGCGCGATGGCGCTGTCCTGGACCATGGACAAGCTCGGACCCCTGTGCCGCAGCGTCACAGATTGCGGGCTGGTCTTCGCGGCGATTCGCGGTCCTGACGGCAAGGATCCTACGGTGGTGGACCGCCCCTTCGAGTGGAGCCCGGGCCGCGGCATCGCCGGCCTCCGCATCGGATACCTGAAAGCGGCATTCGAGGCCGACCACCGGACCAAAGAATTTGATGCCAAGGCGCTGGAGGTCTTCAAGCGATTGGGTGTCGAGCTGATCCCGGTGGAGCTCCCGTCCGAGCTTCCCACCGGCGGGCTGCGGGTCATTCTCTCCGCCGAAGCGGCGGCGGCCTTCGACGAAGTGACCCGCTCGGGACGGGATGACCAGATGGTCGAGCAGACGCGCTTCGCCTGGCCCAACAGCTTCCGGGTGTCCCGGTTCATCCCCGCCGTGGAATACATCCAGGCCAACCGGGCGCGAACCTTGCTGATGCAGCGGATGGACGAGGTGATGGGCCCGATCGACGTGTTGGTGACGCCCACGGGAGGCGGCAATCTGCTCACGATCACCAATCTGACCGGACATCCGCAGCTGGTGCTGCCGAACGGCTTTGCGGCGGACGGCACGCCGGTCAGCCTTTCGTTCGTCGGCCGGCTCTATGGCGAGGCCGATGTGCTCGCGGTCGGTGAGGCGTATCAGAGCGCGACCGACTTCCATCGCAAACACCCCGCCAAGTTCAGCTAGCCGTGGCCCAACCCGTCGCTCGCCGCTACCTGTTGGCCACCTTGACGGCGGTGGTGGGCATTGCCGCGCTCACCCTGTTCCCGCATCCCTTGCGGGCCGCCCCGTTCTTCCCGGCCTCGGTCGTGGCGCTGATCACCGTGTTGATCCTGGGCGTGGGGCCCGCGATTCTGGCGCAAGCGATCATCGTCGCCGCGACGGTCCTGCTGCTGATCGTCCCGGGCAGTGACCTGCTGGATCCGATCCAGGCCTACGGCTCCCGCCTCGCGCTGAACCTCACGCTCTTTCTGCTCGTGGACGTGATCGCCTGGCGCCTCGAACGGGTGCGGGCGGCGGCGGCCCGCCACGACCATGCGCTGTTCGAGAGCGAGACGCGCTACCGCCATCTCCTGGAGCAGGCTTCCGACGGCATCGTGCTCGGCTCGCGGGAGGGCAAGCTCTTGCTCGCCAACCAGCGGATCTGCGAGATGCTCGGTTACACGGAAGCCGAGCTGCTCGCCATTCCCGCCACCGCGTTCTATGCGGAAGGCGAGCTGCAGCGCGAGCCGATGGCCTGGGACGAGCTGGAGCGCACGTCTTTCGTGCTGCGCGAGCGCAGGCTGCGCCGCAAGGACGGCTCGGAGTTTCTCGCGGAGCTGAGCGTGCGGCGCACGGCGGATGGCTTTGCCCAGGCGATCGTGCGCGACATTACCGAGCGGCGCCACGCCGAGGAAGCGCTGCGGGCCGAGCACGCGCTGCTCGAAGGCATCCTCGCCACCAGCGTCGCCGGGATTCTCGTGGTGACCCCGGAAAACCGGGTGATCTTCCTCAATCCCGCCGCCGAAGCGGCGCTCGGTGCGACCCGGGAAGAAATGGTCGGCAGGATCGGGCCGCCTCCGGGGTGGCGCCTGCTCACGGTGGAAGGTGCCCCGCTGCCGCCCGAGCAGTATCCCTCGCGCCGGGTGCTGGCGACCGGCGAACCGGTCCGCAATGTCGTCATCATGGTCGAGGACCCGACCGGTCAGCGCCGGCTGCTGTCGGTGAATGGCGCGCCGCTGCGTGACCCCGCCGGGCGCATCACCGAGATCGTGCTATCCCTCTCCGACATCACCCTGCAGCGTTCCGCGCAGCGGGCCATCGAAGAACGCGAAGACCAGCTGGAGCGGATCACCAGCGCCGTCCCCGGCGTCGTGTACCAGTTCGTCACCGACGCGACCGGCAAAGGCCGCTTCGTCTACGTGAGCGCACGGGCCCGCGAGCTGCTCGGTGTGGCTGCCGAGGCAATCCTGGCCGACGCCGGCACGCTGCGGACCGTGATCGCGAAAGAAGATTGGGCCGCGATGGCCGCCACCTTTAGGGCCGCGGCGCGGAGCGGCGAGCCCTGGAGCTACGACTTTCCGGTCAGCCAATCGGGAGAGCGCCCTCGCCTGCTGCGTGCCATCGCGAGCGGCGCGCCGGGGCGCGAGCCCGGCAGCGTGAGCTGGATCGGCGTGGCGGTCGACATCACCGCCCAGAAACGCCTGGAGCAGGAGCTCCGCCAGTCGCAGAAGATGGACAGCCTGGGCCGCCTCGCGGGGGGCGTGGCCCACGACTTCAACAATCTGCTGACCGTCATCCGTGGCTACGCCGATGTGCTCTCAGGGGAGCTGAGCGCGGAAGACCCGCGTCTCGCGGAAGTTCGCGAGATCCGCCGCGCCGCCGATCGGGCCACCTCGCTCACCCGCCAGCTGCTGGCCATGAGCCGCCGGCAGGTCCTGGTGCCGCGCGCGGTCGATCTCAACGTGCTGGTCCAGGAGATGGAGCGGATGCTGCGCCGGGTGATCGGCGAGGACATCCGGATCGTCACCCAGGCCGGCCACCAGCTCGGATGGGTGCGCGCCGACCCGGGCCAGCTGGAGCAGGTGCTGCTCAATCTGGCCGTCAATGCCCGGGACGCGATGCCGAACGGCGGCACGCTGACCATCGGCACCAGCCGGATCGCGCTGCCGCACCAGGACGCGGAGTGCAATCCTCCCGGGGT
>CAYNNS010000141.1:0-8131 GCA_964398345.1 uncultured Gemmatimonas sp.
GGATGTGGCGGGGCGAACAGATGAACGCTCCCGAGGCCAGGCCAGGTCACCGGAACCATTTCGCCGGTGGCATTGAGGTTCATGGTGCACGAGCCCAGCGGAATCATCGCCGCGTTGAGCGCCAGATCGCGGCCTTCGAGCTTCCTGATGTAGCGCAGCATTTCCGTTTCAGAGCGATGCTTGCTGAAGACGGGATGCGTGAGGTAAGAGGAACTACGTCGGAACGAAGTCAGTGCCCCGTTGACCGCCGGACCGCCAGACCGCCCGACCGCCGTAGCGCCGAAGACTTCTATCAGCTCGTCGACGTCGCTGTCGGTGACGGTCTCGTCCAGCGCAATTCCGATTTGCCTTGGGGAAACAACTCTCAGGTTGATGCGACGAGCTCTGGCCACCGCGACCGCCTTGACCGCCGCGTCCGCCTGCAGCTCCACCGTGATCGTGTCGAAGAAGGCATCTCCCGCGAGCTTGAGCCCCGCCGCCTCGAGCGCAGCGGCCAGCCGTGCGGTGTGGCCGTGCACGCGCTCTGCGATGGCGCGGATGCCCTCGGGGCCGTGGTACACCGCGTACATGCTGGCCATCACGGCGAGCAGCACCTGCGCGGTGCAGATGTTGCTGGTCGCCTTCTCGCGGCGGATGTGCTGCTCGCGGGTCTGCAGCGCCATGCGGAGCGCGGGGCGGCCGTCGCGATCTTTGGAGACGCCGATGATCCGGCCCGGCATCAGCCGCTTGTACTCGTCGCGCGTGGCGAAGAACGCCGCATGGGGACCGCCGTAGCCGAGCGGTACGCCCATACGCTGAGAGTTGCCGACGGCGATGTCGGCGCCCCATTCGCCTGGCGGCGTGATCAGCGCCAGGGCGAGCAGGTCGGTGGCCACGGTGACCAACGCCTTGACCGAGTGCGCCTGCTCCACCACGGTGCGGTAGTCGAGGATCTGCCCCAGCGTGTTGGGATACTGCAGCAGGCAACCCGCGACCCCGGGCCCGAAGCGGAAGCCGCTCACCGGGCCGACCTGCACCTTCACCCCTCGGGCTTCGGCGCGCGTGCTGACGACCGCGATGGTCTGCGGATGGCAAAGCTCGTCGATGAGATACAGCGGATCGTCGTGATGCGGCGCCGCGCCGAGACTCATCGCCATCGCTTCGGCCGCGGCGGTGCCTTCATCCAGCAGCGAGGCGTTTGCGACCGGCAGCCCCGTCAGGTCGGACACCACGGTCTGGAAGTTGAGCAAGGCCTCCAGCCGGCCCTGCGCGATCTCGGGTTGATACGGAGTGTAGGCGGTGTACCAGCCGGGATTCTCCAGGACGTTGCGCTGAATGACCCCCGGCACAACACACCCGCTGTACCCCAGACCGAGATAAGAGCGGTAGAGCTGGTTCTGTGCGGCGAGGCTCGCCAGGGCCGCGAGCGACTCTTCCTCGGTGCGCGCGGCAGGGAGGCTCAGGGCGCGACGCAGGCGGATCCCCGCAGGGACGACGGCGTCGATCAGCGCATCGAGCGACGGATAGCCGAGCACCTCGAGCATGTCCGCCACATCGGATGGGCGGGGGCCAAGGTGACGGGAGACGAAGGGTCCGAACTGCGGGCCGGCCAAGCTCAAGCGCCGATCTGGGACCGGTAGGCCGCGGGAGTGAGCAGGGTATCGAGGTCGGCGGGGTTGCTAAGATTGAGGCGAATCATCCAGCCGTCGGTATAGGGGGCCCGGTTCACCGAGGCCGGATCGGCGTCGAGCCCGGCGTTCACCGCGACGACCTCACCGGCGACCGGACAGAAAAGGTCGGACACCGCCTTCACGGCCTCGATGGTGCCGAAGGCCTGGTGGGCATCGAATTTCTGCCCGCTCTTGGGGAGGTTGACGAAGACCACGTCGCCCAGCTCGCCCTGTGCATAATCGGTGATGCCGACGATCACGACCCCGGCGTCAGGAGTCGTTTTGACGTATTCGTGATCCGCCGTGTATCGGAGGTCGTCGGGAACGTTCGCCACCGAGTGGTCCCTGGGGAAAGAACGGGATGGAGGATACTCGCCCCTGGAGGGGGGGTCAAGCACGCTCCCGCGCGAGCGAGACCAGCTTTCGCCACACGATCCAGGCACGATCTCGCAGCGCTTCCCGCGAGGAATCGTTGTCGATGACGAAGTCGGCGCGGGCGCGCTTCTCCGCCGCGGGCATCTGGAGCCGCGCGAGGGCGCGCGCCTCCTCGAGGGACCAGCCGCGGTCGCGCACCAGGCGCTCGAGCCTGAGCGGCTCCGGTGCGTCGACCAGCACAATCGCGTCGAACTTGGAAGGATCCGCGGCCTCGAAGAGCAGGGGGATATCGCTCAGGACGATGCCGGAGCCGGCCTGGCTCACGAAGCGGGACCGGGCGGCCTGCACCGCGGGATGCACGATCTGCTCCAGCCCCTCGCGTTCTCCGGGGTGCGCGAGGATGCGGGTGCGCAGCGCAGCGCGGTCGAGCTGGCCGTCGGGCGCCAGAATGCCGGTGCCGAACCGTTCGACGATGGCCTGAAAGACGGGAGTGCCGGGTTGCTGCAGGCGCCGCACCTCGGCGTCGGCGTCGAACACCGCAGCGCCCCAGTCGGCGAAGAGCCGGGCGACGCTGCTCTTGCCCGAGCCTAGTGAGCCGGTGAGCGCGACGTTCAGAGCAATGCGGTCTGGTCCTCGTTCTCGCGGGGTACGCGGTGGCAGCGGCGGCAGCGTGCCTCGTAGGCCTCGCTCCCCCCCACCTGAATGGTGGGAGAATCCCAGCGCGCCGGCTTGCCGTCCACCAGCCGCTGATTCCGGCAGGCCAGGTCACCGCATACGACGCAGATCGCGCTGAGTTTGTCGACCTGCTCCGCGATCGCCATCAGGTGACCCATCTGGCCGAACGGCTCACCCCGGAAATCGGTATCGGTGCCGGCGATCAGCACCCGCACGCCGCGGGAGGCCAGCGCCGTGACGACCGGCACGATGTCCTGGTCGAGGAACTGAGCCTCGTCGATCGCGACCAGCTCGGTGTCGGGCCTGGTCTGCCGCATGATTTCGGCGGCGCTGTCGACCGGGAGCGCCTCGAACTCGATGCCGCTGTGGCTGGAGACCCGGTAGATGCCGCCGTAGCGCTCGTCGAGGTGGGATTTGAACACCTGGACCTTGCGGCGGGCGATGGGCGCGCGGCGCACCCGGCGGAGCAACCCTTCGCCCTTGCCGCTGAAAATCACGCCGGCAATCACTTCGAATGTTCCCGGGCGCGCCAGGTTATACATCCGTCATCCGCTGTACTGGGTGAGCTTCCGCTGGAGGACTTCGACGATAGCGGTCTTGAGGTAACCGGTCAAGCGAGCACGCGACGCTCTTGCATATTGGTGCACGCTTCACATATTCCGCCCCTCGACACGAAATCAGCGCGGCGGAGGTGACCATGAACAAGCAACAGCTGGTGACCGAGCTGTCCAAGCGTCTCGAGCTCTCGCGCAGCAAGGCACTCGCCGTGGTCGACACCCTGTTTGCCCCCTCCGGCATCCTCGCCGCCGAGCTGCGCAAGGGCGGCCGAGTCCAGATCACCGGGTTCGGGCACTTCGAAACCAAGACCCGGGCCGCGCGCAACGGCCGCGATCCGCGTAACGGTCACACCATCGCCATCAAGCCGAGCACCGCGCCAGTCTTCCGGCCGGGACAACCGTTGCGCGAATACCTCAACAAGAAACGGTAACTGCAACAGCAGCCTCGGAGTTTGCGGAGGTAGCGGAGTTGCGCGGAGACAGCGTACACATGAACGCTCTTCTCCTTGTAACTCCGTTCACTCCGCGTTCTCCGAGGCTGCTTTTATCGATCCCTACCGCGGTCGGGTCTCGCCACCACCCGCCGCTTCCGAATCACTTTCCCAGCCAATCGCTCCGCGACCGCGTTCACATCCACGCCCGCAAGCTCAACGAGGGCGAAGCTTTCGCGAATCTCGACCTTGCCGATCGCCTCTCGGCTCACACCCGCGTCCTTGATCAGTGCCCCGACGAGGTCGCTGGTGGTAACCGAGTCGCGCTTGCCGACGCCGAGCCAGAGTTTGGCCGGCCGAGTGGGGGCTGGAACAGGCTGCGGCTGGGTGTGGCCGGCGGCCGCCGCTTGCCACAGCTCGTACAATGCCGCCGCGACGCGGGTGGATTCGTAGTGCTCGAGCAACGGTGCTAGCGCTGAGTAAGTACTCGCACTCGCACCCTCATCCACCCTGTCGGCAATGGCTCTGCGCTGGTCGGCCAGCGCCTTGCTCGCCGCCCGCAGCGCCGTCTGCTCGTGAATGGGCCGGCGCTTCGGGGCGAGCCGCGCCACGTAGCTCTCGGTGCCCGGCGGTGCGAGCAGCACAACGGCCCCCGCGGCTGCGAGCTCGCGAAGTTGAGCGGGTGTCGGGAGATCGTACGCCACGACCAGATCGGCCGCCTCTACCGTTCCCCCACACCACACCGAATGCGTTGCGGGATCGAGCTGCTCCAGCAGATCCACGATCGCGTCGTTCCTGCGGCCCCAGCCCACCGGCATGCTGCGAACCGGAACGTCCAGGGCTTCCACCGGACCCAGCAGGTCCACCACCGCGGCGCGCCAGCAATAGCGTTCGACGACGTCGGCACTGGCTGCGGGATCGGTGCTGATCACAATCCGCTGGGCCGACTTGTCGAGATCCTGCAACAAGGTCGCCAGCAGCTCTTGCTGGGCCGCAGTCCAGACCTCGGGCCAGAGCAGCAGCACTCCGGTCACGCCATCGAGTTTGAGTGTGGAGCGACGGACGAGCTCGAGGCCGAGCTCCGGGGTCATTCCGAGGAGCCGGACTTCGCCGCCGGTAATGTGGCGCGCGAGCCGTGCCGGGGTGTGGGCAAAGGCGGTGCGCCCTTCCAGTGCCCGACCTGCCGCTCTGGCCCACTCGTCCAGCGCTTCCTCCGGAGCCAGCGCAACCCAGGGCGCCTCGCCGGGAAGCGCAGCGAGCAGCGGCCCCACCGCATTGGGGGAAGCCGGAGCGTAGCACACCAGATTGTTGCCGCGTTGCGCGGCTTGCAGAGCTGCCTTCAGGTCGGACACGGGCGCCTCGTTTGTCAATCAGCGGTGATGGTGCAACGGCAAGGTAACCGCTCTTCCACCTACCTGCTCCCTCCTCCCGTTATTATCACAACATGACGCGCGTCATTCGGCTGCCCGATCCGCTGTCGGCCAACCTCTCCCACCTGCGCGCCTCCGAAACCGTCGCCGTGAGCGCGGAAGCCAAGCGCCGCAAGGCAGCGGGTGAGGACGTGCTCGACCTGGGCGCGGGCGAGCCCGACTTCGATACGCCGGCGCCCGCCGCGCAGGCGGGCGTGCTCGCCATTCAGCGCGGCTACACCCACTACCCGCCCAATGCCGGGCTGCCCGAGCTGCGGCACGCGATCGCCAAGAACCTCTCGCGCCTCTCCGACAATCGCGCGGTGCATTCCGAGAACATCGTGATCAGCTCGGGCTCGAAACAGTCGCTGTTCAACGCCTGCTTCAGCCTCTTCGGGCCCAAGGACAAGGTGCTGATCCCTTCGCCGGCATGGGTGTCCTATCCGCAAATCGTCCACCTGGCCCGCGCCGAGCCGGTGATGATCGCGGGAGCGGCGGACTGGGGACTCAAGGTGAGCGCCGAGGATCTCGAGAAGCACACTGACAAGCTGGTGCGGGGCCTGGTGATCTGTTCGCCCTGCAATCCAACCGGGGCGGTCTACACCCTGAGCGAGCTGAAATCCATCGCCGCCTGGGCCAGGAAGCACGAGGTCTGGATCATCGCCGATGAGATCTACCGGCGGATTTTCTATGGCGACGGCTCGGCGCCGTCGTTTCTCGACCTGCCGGACGAAGACATCGAGCGGCTGGTGGTGATCACCGGAGCCAGCAAGGCCTACGCGATGACCGGATGGCGGATCGGCGCCGCCCTCGCTCCGGCCCACGTGGCCAAGGCGATGTCGAGCCTCCAGTCCCACGTCACCACGGGCGCCAACCACCCCGCCCAGTGGGCCGCGGTCACCGCGTACAGCGATACCGAGGTGGAAGAAGAAGTCCAGCGCATGGTGCAGGCCTTCGCGCGCCGGCGCGACATGGTGGTGCAGCGCTTTCGTGACGATGCGCCCGGCGTCGAGTTCGTCGAGCCGCACGGGGCTTTCTATTTCTTCTTCCGTGTGGACGGCATCGGCTCCGAGGCGGGGCCCACGGGCTCGGCCTTCCGGCAACGGCTGCTCCGCAAGGGAGGCGTGGCGCTGGTGGCCGGTGGTGCCTTCGGCGACGATCGCTGGGTGCGGCTCAGCTACGCCGTCTCCGATCGCGAGCTGGCCTCGGCGCTCGATCGCATTATCCGGTTCATCGACGGTCTAGGCGACTGATTTGACAGCAACCCGGGTCGAATCGGCGCCGTCGCTCCGAGAGCTGCGGCGCCGGCTTGCGGGCATTCGCGGATTGACGGCGGCATCCTGGTCGCCGCCGTCGAGCCAGGGACGCCTGGAAGAAGCGCGCATTGTCCCGGCCGAGCTGATCGAGAAGCCGCTGACGGCGCGGGCGGTTGGCGCCGCCGAGGCGTGGCCCGATCCCGTCGCCTTCCTCGACGGAGTGGAGAAGAGCGAGGTCGTGGCCTATGCCGGCGCGGCGCCGCTGCTCATGGCGGAGATCGCCGCGGCGGTCCGGGAGCGAAACGACCGGCAGGCCCGCACGGTGATCGTGGAACGCCGCCGCCTCGCGGTCGGCCGGCCCGAGGTGCTCGAGCAGGCGGCAGACGCGCTCGAGGGCGTGACGACGATTGCTCTGGAGATCAGCGAGCCCGCCCATCCCCTGCGCGACGTCGACCTCGCGCGCGCCCAGGTGGACCGCGCCCGCGGCGATCTGGAGCGCCGCGTGGGCGATGCCTACCGGCGCCGTTGCGACGGCTGGCTGGTGGTGGACGGCTCGCTCGCCGAAAGCCCGGCCTGGGCCGCGGATCCTCGCATGGTGGGCGTCGCAAAGAGCCACGCCACGCTGCCGTTCGAGGGCAACGAGCTGGTGACCTATCTCGAGCTGCCCGTCGGGCATCGCTCCAGCGTCTTCCAGCCGGCTTCTCGGCAGCGCGCGCCGGTTTATGCCTGGGGGCTCCGGCTCTGGGACTGGACCGGCAAGGACCTGCTCTATGGGCTCGTTCGAGTAGAGGCGGCTGCAACCGCGGAGACGTTGCTGATTACCAACCGCCTGTCCGCCTGGATTCTGGCGGAGCGCGCGCCCATCAGCGCCGACGCCCGCTGGGATCGGCTCCTCTATGGGGTGCACTCGGTGGAACAGTATCTGAAAGCTTCCCGTGTCTGACGTGATCGGGCGGGTCGTCGCGACCGAGCTCAAGCCGAGCACGCCACACCAGTTTTTCTTCTGGACCGAGCAGCAATCGCCCGTCGGCATCGGTGCGATCGTGCGGGTCGAGGCGGAAGATCGCACCGTGTTCGCGGTGGTGACCGACGGCTTCGCCTACTCCGATCTCCAGACGCCGATGCACGCGGTGCTGGGCGCCGACGGCGACCCCGCCGCCCCCGATGAGCCGAGCCGCCGCGCGGAGATCCGGCTCTACGCCGCCGCGGTGCTGCGCCACATTCCCGAGGAGCCGGTGCAGCCGGTTCCCCTCGGCGCGGTGCACCTCGCGAGCGACGCCGACGTCGTGACCGCGCTCCGGATGGATGCCTACACCACCGGCAACACGCCCACCGGGATTCCCGTGGGCGTCTATGCCGCGGGCGGGTTAGAGGCGCCCATCTACGTCGACGCCGACTTCCTGCTCGGACCCGAGGCCGCGCACCTCAACATCACCGGTGTGTCCGGTCTCGCGACCAAGACGAGCGCCGTCGAGTTCATGCTCACCAGCCTGTTCCAGCGCTTCCCCGCCCACAAGGGCAAGGTGGCGGCCGTCTGCTTCAACGTGAAAGGCCCCGACCTCTGCTTTCTCGACCAGCCCGCGATCCTCGGCGAGGAAGACCTGCGGCTCTACGGCCGGCTCGGCATCAGCCCGGTGCCGTTCGACAAGGTCCGCTACTTCGCGCCCTACAAAGCTGACGGGGTGAATCTGAACACGCTGCGGACCCACGAGGCACTGTCGGCCAACACGGAGCCGCTGCTCTGGGGCCTGCGCGAGGGTGCCCGCTACGCCGAGGGGG
>CAYNNS010000142.1:0-7946 GCA_964398345.1 uncultured Gemmatimonas sp.
GGAGGAGGAAATTGTCCGGCAGCAGGTCGCCCAACCGGGTGCGGAAGTCGCGCAGCTTGAGGGTCGCCAGGTCGTTGCCGTCGATCAGCACGCGGCCTTCGTTCGGCCGGTTGAAGGCCATGACCAGGCTCATCAGCGTGCTCTTCCCCGAGCCGCTGGAGCCCACCAGCGCCGTCGTCGAGCCCGCGGGCGCCGTGAAGGTGATGTGCTTCAGCACCAGCACGCCGGGGTTGTACTCGAAGGACACGGTCTCGAAGACCACCTCGCCCTCGATGACGTCGATGGGCTTGCGCGCGGCGTCCTCTTCGTTCTCCGTGGTCATCTGGCGCAGCTCGCGGATCCGGTCGAGACCCGCGAAGGCTTCCGTGATCTGGGTCCCGATCGAGGCGATCTGGATCAAGGGCGGCGCAATGGCCCCCGTGAAGAAGCCGTACATCACGAAGCCCCCCAGGGTCATGCGCCCAAGGAGGATGTCGCGCCCGCCGATGAAAATCATCACCGCGCCGATGGCGCCGACGACGATGCTCGAGAAGGCGGTCACCGCGCCGACGCCCGTCATGGTCGTCGCGACGTTGCGGAACAGCCGGTTGACTCCCTTGGTAAAGACGTAATCCTCGCGGCGCTCGGCGACGTACGACTTCACGATCCGGATGCCGCCGAACGACTCGGTGAGCCGCCCGCTCACCGCCGCCATGAGCTTGCTGCGCTCCCGGAAAATCGGCCGCAGCTTGGTGAAGGCCAGCGACATCCCGCCCGCGAAGACCAGCAGCACCGCCAGGGTGCCGGCGGTCAGCCGCCAATTGAGCCAGAAGAGCGCCACCATCGCGATGATGGCGGTCAGGATGCCGCCCGCGAGCTGCACCAGTCCGGTTCCGACCAGATTGCGGATGCCTTCCGCGTCGTTCATCACCCGGTTGAGCAGAATGCCGGTCTGGGTCGAGTCGAAGAAGCGCACCGGTAGCCGTAGCACGTGCTCTTCGACTTCCCGCCGGAGATCGGTGATGGCACGCTGGGCGGCGATGCCGAGCACGCGGACCAGGGCGAACGAGGTCCCGGCCTGGACCAGCGTGGCCGCCAGCACCGCACCGGCGAGCGGGAGCAACAAGCTGGTGTCACCCGCCTTGATCACTTTGTCGATCAGGGTCTTCGAGCTCGCGGGAAGCACCAATCCCGCCAGCCGGTTCACCAGCATGATCGCGAACCCGAAGGCCAGCCGGCCGCGATAGCGCCAGATCAGCTCGCGCGCTTCGCGCCAGACGACGCCGAGGGAGACCTTCTTCTTTTTCTGGGCTTTCGGGGGTGTGTCGGCCATCACCCGCTCCGGGGGGAGCGCGCGGCGAGGCGCTTCTGGACCAGCTCGCGATACCTCGCGATCGTCGCGCGGCCTTCGTCGCACTGGTTCGCGATCCATTCCGCGTTCCGGAACCCGGCCGGGTAGGCGGCGGCGCGGTACTCCGCGAGCCAGGGATACACCTTGGCGAGGACGTACAGGCCCTCGCCGGCGTTTTCGACCAGGTAATCGGGATTCACGATTCCATGCCGCGCCATTCCGTACGCCATCTCCCAGTAACTCGAGACCTGGCGGAAGTCCGGATTGTGGGGGTGGTCCGGCTTGGTAATGGCGAGCAGCTCCTCGGCGCTCGCCGGCCAGAACTCGGCGCCGATGAAACGCCGGGCCTCGCGCATGCGCGCTTCGCGCCGGAGCTCATAGAGCCGGAGCACCAGTTCCGCGTCGTGGTGGTCAGGGGCGTCCTTGATCAGCGTCCCCCGGGGACGGGGGATCGGCATACCGGTCATCTTGTCTCCTGGAAGCAGCCGGCCGGGTCCGTGCAGCCTAGTGAGGCTCGAAGTCCGATGCAAGCTGGCCCGTTGGGCGGGACGCCGGTGTTAATTTTCGCGCCGATGCCTCGAGCGATGCGTGCGATGGTGTTGGGCGGAAGCCTGCTCTGGATTGCCGGCTGCAGCGCTCGGGCGCCGGTCGCCGGGCGGCGCGAGACCCGCAGCGCGCGGTTCACGGTCCCGCCCGGCGCCCCCGTCGTCACCCAGGCCAGCGTCGTCGCCTTCTGGCTCGCCTCGGCCGACAGCATCCCGGAGGCATCGCGGCTCGCGATTCGCGACGGCTTCCGCCGCTCCAACGCGATGATCGCGAAGTACCTCAGCGATACCGACCTTCAGCTGGTTGCCACGGTGAGCGACACCGTGGTGGTACAACTCTCCAACGGACTGCGGCGCATCATCCAGCTCACCGGGCTCGATTTCCCCTACGGATACGTCCTGATCGAGCCGGGTTACGCCGAGGAGTTTCACACCGGTCTCCCCGACGACGACGACCTGCAGGATGCGCTGGACGATTATTTCGGACTCGAATCCGATTCGCCCAGCCCCCGGCACCGCATTGCGTTGTTGAGCCCGCCGCGGACGTGGCCGGTCGATCATTGATGCGCTCGGGGTCGGTCCGTCCGTCCGCCCGTCCGACCGTCCGGCAGTTCTTCGCCGCGCTGGTTCTGGCGGCGCTGCTCTACGCCGGTTTCCGCGGTCTCGGCCCCGCGCCCGCGCTCGGTCTTTTCCTGAATCCCGCGACTGGGGTCTGGTCGCTCGCTCGCAGCGCGGAGCCCCCGGCTCAGGGAAGCGCCCGCATCCCCGGGCTCCGTGCCCCGGTCCGGGTGCTGTTCGATGACCGCGGCGTGCCGCACGTGTTCGCCGCGACCGAGGAGGATGCCTGGCGCGCCCAGGGATACGTCATCGCGCGCGATCGGCTGTTTCAGATGGAGCTCCAGACCCGCGCTGCGTCGGGGACGTTGTCCGAGCTGCTGGGCCAGCGCACGCTGGGGGCCGATCGTGCCGCGCGGCACCGGGGTTTCCCCTGGGCGGCGGAGCGCGCCCTGGCGGAGCTCGACTCGACCGCGCTCATCGCGCGTGCGGCGCGGGCCTATGCCGACGGCGTCAACGCGTGGATCGATCAGCTGGGCCCCGCCGACCTGCCACTCGAGTACCGCCTGCTCGGCCGCCGGCCGGTGCGCTGGCAGCCGATCAACACGCTGTACCTGTTTCTCCAGATGTCTTATACGCTGGCCTGGGACGACCCGACTCTCGACAAGCTCGAAGCGCGGAGACTCGTCGGTGCCGCGGCCGCCGAGGCGCTGTTTCCACTCAATGCGCCGATTCAGGAGCCGATCCAGCCCAACGGCCAGCGGGCACCGCGTTACGATTTCGCGCGGATTCCTGCGCCGGGCCCACCCGACACCGGCGTTCGCGATGCCGTGGTGGACCGGGAAAGCCTGGACCTGGCGCTCGGCTGGCAGCCTCGCCGTGAAGCGGGGGGAGATGCGATCGGCAGCAACAACTGGGTGGTTGCCCCTCGGCGCACCGCAGCGGGTTATGGGCTGCTTGCCGGAGATCCGCACCTCGAGCTGTCGCTGCCGTCGGTGTGGTACGAAATCCAGCTGCACAGCGAGGATGGCCTCGACGTCGCGGGGGTGACGTTTCCCGGAACGCCAGGTGTCATCATCGGCTTCAATCGCGATGCCGCCTGGACCTTCACCAACACCGGCGCCGACGTGCGGGATCTCTATCAGGAGACGATTCAGACCACGAACCAGCATGAGGAACCGCAGCCTGGACCGGCTCGCCGCGAAGCTCACGATCCCAAGGCATATTGGCTCGACGGAGGGTGGAAGCCGCTGACGGAGCGCATCGAAGTCGTTCGTGGCCGCCAGGGCGAGACCCTCGCAGTCGACACGGTGCGCTTTACCCATCGCGGTCCTCTGATGCGGGAGGGCCGTCGCTGGTTGTCGATCCGATGGACGGCATTCGAGGCCAAGACTCCGGGGGAAGACTTCCTCCGCCTCGACCGCGCCCACGGCGTGAGCGACTGGCTCGACGGCTGGAAGGACTACGTCGCGGCGGCGCAGAACGGGGCGGTGGCGGATCGTGCCGGCAACATCGCGCTCCGCTCGACCGGGAAATACCCGGTGCGCCCGGGTGACGGCCGGGGCGATGCGATCGCCGACGGCGGCACGAGCGCGAGCGACTGGACCGGCTACCTGCCGCTCGAGGCCTATCCCTTCGCGCTCAATCCGGCGCAGGGCTTTCTCGCCTCGGCCAATCAGCAGCCCGTCGACCCCAAGGCTAACCCGCGCTACTTCGGCGCCGACTGGTACTCGCCGTGGCGCGCCCTGCGGATCAACCAGCTGCTGCGCTCCGATTCCGCGCTGACGTCCGATCAGCTGCGTCGCATGCAGACCAGCCCGGGCAGCGCGCGGGCCGATGCCTTTGTGCCGCTGCTGCTCGGCGCCGCGGCCGCCCGGGCGAGCGCCGGGCTGAGCGACGATACCCTGCGGCGGGCGGCCCGCCTGCTGGGCGAATGGGATCGCGGCTACGCGACCGCTAACCCGCGCGCCGTGCTCTTCGAGGCGGCGATGGGGGAGCTCGGCCAGCTCGTCTGGGACGAGCTGATCCCCGCGGACGAGCTGCACGACAGCACCGCGCGTCCGATCGCGGTGCCGCAGGAAATGCTGCTGCTCGAGCTCGCGGCCGATTCGCTGAACCCCTGGTGGGACGACCGCCGCACCCCCGCGGTCGAGCACCGCGACGAAATCCTCGCCCGCGCCCTGCGCACCGGCCTGGTGCGAACGCTGCGGAGCGGCGGCCCGGAGAGCGCCGCCTGGCGCTGGGGCAACGCGCATCACGCCAACATCTACCACCTGCTGCGCATTCCGGGCTTGTCGGCGCTGGGACTCTCCGTGCCGGGCGGGCCGTCGACCTTGAGCCCTTCGCCGGGGCAGGGAACCCACGGGCCCAGCTGGCGGATGGTGGCCGAGCTCGGGCCGGAGGTGCGCGCCTGGGCCATTTACCCCGGCGGCCAGTCGGGGAATCCCGCGAGCGCGCGCTATCTCGACCGGCTGCCGCGCTGGCTGGCGGGGGAGCTGGACCCGGTGCTGTTCCCCAAGGCGCCGGAGGGGCTGTCCGCAGAGCGGGTTAGGTCCACGCTGACCCTGGCCCGGCCCTGACCCCCCGGCGCCGTCTGGCCCTGCTGCCGCTCACGGCCGCGTTCTTTCTGGCGACCTGGCTGGGCTGGTGGACGGTCCCGCTGGTGGCCCTGGTGTGGGGGTGGCTGCGGCCCGCCGTGCCCCGCCCCATCCTGAGCGCGCTGCTGGCGGCGCTGCTGGCCTGGACCTCGTGGATTCTGGTGGACCTGCTGAGCGACCCGGGCGCCTTTGCGCGGCTCGGCTCCCGCCTGGGCGGAGTGCTGCGGCTGCCCTTCGCGGCTGTGCTGCTGCTGACGCCGTTGCTCGCCGCGGTTCTCGCCTGGAGCGCGGCGGCGGTCGGGTGCTGGCTCGGTGGCGCCCTGGCGAGTTCCGCCCGCGAGCCGTGAACGCGCGGAGCGCCGCGTATCTGCTCGGCATGGGATCGCAGCGGCAGGTTGCGGATTGGTGGGACCGAACACAGATCGAAGTCGCGCTCTCGGATGGCGCTCGGAGCACGGTCCGGCGAATCATCCCGAAGCCAGGTGAGCGTTAGCGCTCCGGCCTCAGCTTCCCGGCAGTCTCCGCAGCCTGTCGCAGCAAGAACTCGATCTGAGCGTTCAGCGACCGCAGTTCCGCCCCGGCCCAGCGCTGCAGTGCATCGTGCAGCGCCGGGTCGAGGCGAAGCAGAAACGCCTTGCGCTCCGGGGCGCGCGACTCAGCCGGCGTAGAGCGTCCCGGTGTTGAGCACCGGCTGACTGCCGCGCTCGCCGCAGAGCACCACGAGCAGATTCGACACCATCGCCGCCTTGCGCTCGTCGTCGAGCTGCAGGATCTGCTTCTGCGCCAGCAGCTCGAGCGCGTTCTCGACCATTCCCACTGCGCCTTCGACGATCTTGTAGCGCGCGGCGATGATGGCGCTCGCCTGCTGGCGCTGCAGCATCGCCTGGGCGATCTCGGGCGAATACGCGAGGTGTGAGATCCTGGCCTCCTTCACTTCGACTCCCGCCTTGGCGAGCCGCTCCTGCAGCTGCTGCATCAGGTTCGCGGCGACCTCGGAGGTGTGGCTCGAGAGCGCGGGCTCGCCGGTGCTGTGCGAGTCGTAGGGATAACTCGAGGCCAGCGCCCGGACCGCCGATTCGCTCTGCACGCGCATGTAGTTCTCGTAGTCGTCGACCTCGAACATCGCCTCGGCGGTATCGATCACCCGCCAGACGACGATCGCCCCGATCTCGATCGGGTTGCTGTTCGCGTCGTTCACCTTGAGCTTGGCCGTCTCGAAGTTCCGGGTCCTGAGCGAAATTCGCTTCTTGAGCGTGAAGGGATTTACCCACCAGAACCCGGCTTCCTTGACGCTGCCGTAGTAGCGCCCGAACAGGGTCAGCACCTTCGCCTCGTTGGGCTGGTTCACGAAAAAGCCCGGCGGCAGCAGCATTAATAGGACAAAGGCAGTTACCGACACCAGAATTCGCATGCTATCCTGGGTGCGGATGGCCCCCAGGAAGAACCAGACAACCAGGCCCAGCAGCACGAAATAGGCGAACAGGATGCCGAGGCCGGAGACCGGGCGGATCACCTTCTCGCTGATCATGACAACCAAACTCCGTTGGTGTGATAGCGAAATGATATCATGATGCTAGCAATCCGTCAAGTGTCGGGGCCCCTCCGCCCCCCTGTCAACGTTCCAACGTTTCACCGGCGCTATGTCTCCAATTCGCCGAGAGATGGAGCGTTGGCAACAACGACGGAGGCTTCCCCCTGCAGGCGCTACGTGCCGTGATCCACGCCGACCTCGACCGAGACGATGTCGCCCGGGCAGCCTCGGGTGATCATGACGCGTTCGAGCGGCTGTACCGGCGGCACGTGCCGAAGGTCACGAGTCTGGCGGGTTGGCTGCTCGATCCGGGAGAGGCCGATGATGCGGTGCAGGAAGTGTTCATACGAGTCTGGCAGAAGCTGCACACCTTCGCGGGGCAGTCGAGCTTCACGACCTGGCTGCATCGGGTGGCGGTCAACCTGATGCTGCGGCGCCGGCAGCGACTCGGGATCGCGCGGCAGCGCCATCACGACGACGAAGCCGTGTTAGGCGGCGTCTCGGCGCCGATCGAGCGCCCCGACCTGCGCGTCGCGATCCAGCGCGCGGTGGCGACGTTGCCGAACGGCCCCCCCGAGGGGTTCGTCCTGCACGACAGCGAAGGCTACAAGCCCCACGAGAACGCGGAGCTGCTCGAGGTCGACCCCGGCACTTCGCGCTCGCAACTTCACCGGGCGCGACTGCTGCTCCGGCAGCAGCTCGCCTCCTGACGCGGGATCGCACGATGTCCGACCGATTCAGCCAGCAGCTCTCAGCCTATCTCGACGGCGAGCTCGACCTGCCGAGCCGGCGCCGCCTCGAGATTCACCTCGCCGAGTGCCCGGAGTGCACCGCGCTGCTCGGCGACCTCCGCAGCATCGTCGCCGCGGCGGCGCGGTACGAAGGCACCGATCCCTCGCGCGATCTCTGGAAGGAGATCGAGGCGCGGCTGGACGAGCCCGAAGTGGTACCCATCGGGCGGCCCGGCGGCCCGGCGGTCCGGCGGTCGGAAAAGCCCGCGCGCCGGTTCTCGCTTCCGCAGTTGATTGCGGCGTCGTTGCTGATGACAGCGATCGGCGGCGGCGCGGTCTGGCTCGCAACGCACGCACCGTCCGCCGGTCCGCCGGCCCGCCTGTCGGACCAGCCGGCTGACACGCTGAAGACGGTTGCCTTCGCCGAACAGCAGTACGACTCGGCGGTTCGCGATCTCGAGCGGCTGCTCGCCGCGGGGCGCTCGCGCCTCGACACCGCCACGGTGCGCACCGTCGAGGAGAGTCTCCAGAAGATCGACGCCGCGATTGCGGAAGCCCGTGCCGCGATCCAGCACGATCCCTCCGCCGTGTATCTAAACCGCCAGATCGCCGCGAACATGCGGCGCAAGCTCAACCTGTTGCGCGCCGCGACCAACG
>CAYNNS010000143.1:0-7797 GCA_964398345.1 uncultured Gemmatimonas sp.
CGAACGCCGCAAGGGCCAGCAGCGCCGCCGCCGCGAGCAGCCAACCCGAGCGGCCCCGAGTCGGAGGGAAGGGCTCCCGCTCCGCAGGCGGCTCCGCCGCGGTGAGCGCGGGATCCGAGCCGGCCGGCGGCAGCGGAGCAGGCCGGACCGGCTGCACCGGCACGCTCTGCTTCAGCCGCTGCGCGAAGCTGAGCACGCGGGGGTCGGGGGCGGTGTCGAGCTCCTGTCGCACCAGCGCGTCGTAGACCCGCGCATGCGCCGCGGCGCGGGCACTGTCCCCGGCCGCAACCAGTGCCTCCATATAGGACAGGGCGAGCTGGCCGTCCAGCGGGTCCAGCGTGCTCAAACGGCGCCAGTAACCCGCTGCGGTGGCGGGATCACCCGGGGCTCTGGCGAGCGTGAGCAGCGCCGTGCGTGCGGCGTCCGCCAGCTCCCGCCGCGTCGTGTCCGCCCAGCGCTCGAAGTCGGGGGCGTCGTCGAGCAGAAAGCCGTCGAGGAACGGCCCCGGGTAGAGCTCCACCGCCTCGCCCCAGGCCTTCCGGCCGGCGTGCTCTCGAAACGTGGCGACATCCGCGCTGATCTGTTCGGGATCGAGCCGCACATTCAGGGCGTCCGCCAGGACGACCTCGACCCCCAGATCAAGCCGGAGTTTGTAGAGCGTCTGTGAGAGAGCGTGGCGCGCGCGCTCTTCGCTGAAGTCGGGCCAGAGAATCGAGATCACCCGGTCGCGACTGATCCCCTGCCGCTCGGCTGTCGCCAGGAGGGCGAGCAACGCCAGACGCCGAGGCCGAACGTTGGGATTCTTCGACCCATCGCCGTCCTCGACCCAGAGGCCGCCCATCGTATGCAGTCGCAACATTTTGAGCGCTAGGAAGTCCCCGGGAGACGATCAGGAGAGCGACGGGGGAGAGTGGGGGGACCGCCGTCTCGCATCTTGGCTGTCGCTTGCAAGCTAACCACGCGACGCAAACCCGGGGAGCTTGGTGTGAAACGCATCCTCATCGGTCTTGGCAGCATCTGTCTCCTCCTCACGACTTCATTGCGGGCGCAGGACAGCTCGGTCAGCCTGCTGCCCTCCCAGCCACGTGCCGCCGAGCGATTGCGGAATCCTTCCCGGCTGACCGCAGTGCTCGAGCTCGCGCGCATCGGGGACTCGCACGCCTCGAAGATACGCTTCGAATGGCCGGCCGTGCCGCGGGCCGTCGCCTACCTGCTGGTGGGCTCGGTCGCCGACCGGATGACCTGGACCGTGCGTTCGACCGAGCACAGGATTACCCGCGAGACCGCTCTCGAATGGACGGCCGCGCGGGTGCAGTACGAAACCACGCTGCCGTCCGGCCTCTACTCGTGGAAGCTCGTCGCCCTGTATGCGGCGAGCGATCAGTACGACCTCTCGACCCCCGCCGTCGCGTCGTTCGAGATCCCCTGAATGCGCGCCTCCCTCACGATGGTCTTGTTGCTGACCCCGTTGTCGCCGCGCAGCACCGTTGCCCAGGCCGCGCGCCCCGCTGCGCCCACTCCGCGACAGCTGACCGCGCAGCTCGTGAGTGGGGGAGTCCAGCTGAGCTGGATCGGCCCGGCGCTGCTGCCGCCGGGTCTGACCTACCTCGTCTTCCGCTCTGTCGCGCCGAATCCGACGCCCGCGCTCGCCAGCCCGCACGCGATGGCGGTGACCTCTTACCTCGACCGCGGCCTGTTTCCCTCGGCTTTGAGCACACTCACCGTCATGTATCAAGTGGCGGCGACCCTGCCGAATGGTACCCGCGGACTCAGCGAGCCCGTGGCAATCACCGTTCCGCCGGCCTCGCTCCTCGCGGCCGCGCCCCGCACCAGCCAGGTCGACATCCCCGTCCACCTCATGCTGTCGAGCAACGGCGCCGACGCCGGCTTTGCCGGATTCAATCTCGACATCCAGGCCCAGGTCGGCGCGCCGTTCCCCAACGGCGCGAGTATCGAGATCAGCAACCTGAGCCAGCCCAGTCGCTCGGTGGCTCCGGTGCCCTTCAACTGGAACGGCTCCGTCTACTTCCATCGCTATCCCATCGGCAATGCCACCGGCTTGTCGATTGAAGTGACCGTGAAGGGCACGGACACCAACCACACACTACACCTCGGCAATGCGCATTTCACCAACTGAGCCGCGCTGTCTTCTGCTGGTGACGCTGAGCCTCTTGCCCGGCGGGCTTCCGGCACAGCAGTCTCCGGCGCGAAAGCTGCGCGTGGCGGTCGTGGACCTGACGGGAAGCGCACTCAAGATGCAGGCGACCTCGGTCCCCATCGCTCCCCCCGGCATGCCGATGCCACCGCCGCCGCAGCCGATGCCCCTGCCGCCGGGTCAGCAAACCACCGTAACCGTGGCCATCCCGCCGCCCTCGGAGTTCGCCCGTGGCCTCACCGAGATGCTCACCTCCGTGCTCGCGAAGACCAACCGTTTCGTCGTGCTCGAGCGCGCCGCCCTGCAGCAGCTCGACGCCGAGCACGCCCTCGGCGACAACGGCGCAACGACCGTCGAGACGGCCACCAAGCGCGGCCGGCTGCTCGGCGCCGAGGCCCTGATCCTCGGAGACATCACCGGCTTCACTTTCGAGAAGTCGAGCCTCGGCGGCGGGCTCACCAACCTGGTCAAGGGGCTCAACCTCAAGACCGAGCGGGTGAGTGCGCAGGTGGTGATCGATCTGCGGCTGATCGACGCCAACACCGGCGAGGTGATCTTCTCGACCAAGGGCGACGGCAAAGCGAGCCAGACCGGCGTCGCCGCGGATCTGGTCAGGGGAGAGAAGAGCTGGAGTGCCGACGCGGAGTTCACCACGCCGCTGGGCCAGGCCTCGCGCAGCGCGATCCAGAACGCGGTGGCCGGGTTACTGCTCGGGATGCCAAAAGTGCGCTGGAGCGGCCGGGTGGCTGATGTCAGAGATGGCGTCGTGTACGTGAATGCCGCGGCGATCGACGGCATGCGGCCGGGACTCGTGCTCGACGTCTACGAAGTGCAGCCCGCGCTGGCCGATCCGGAGACCGGCAAATCGCTGGGGGCTCCGGAAAAGCTGATGGGCGCGATCGTGATCGAGAGCGTGCTCGAGAAGTTCAGCACCGCCAAGGTGGTGAAGGGGGAAGGCATCGCCAAGGGACAGGTGCTCCGCCTCAAGGGCGACGCCGCACCGCAGTGATCCATCGAAAAGCGCGCAACCTGATAGGAGAAACCCCATGCGCACTCGTACCCTAATACTCCTGCTCGGATTGGTTCCGGCTCCGGCTCTGGCCCAATCGAGAGGAACCCACCTGAGCCTCCGACCCCAGATCGGTATCTACGTGCCCACCGAGAATCTGGTGCAGGTGAGCCAGACCGGAGCCATCGGCAAGCTGCAGGCCGGTCCTTCGTTCGGGGCGGCCGTCGGGCTGCAGTTCGGCTCCCACTTCGGCGTGGAAGCCAACGGGGCCTATGTCCCAACCACCTTCGAGGCGGGCACTTCAGGAAGCTTCCAGAAACAGAACGCTAGGCTGTTTCTCGGCAGCGCCCTGGCTGTCATTCACATCCTGCCATCCACGTCGCCGGTACTGCTCTTCGTGGACGGTGGCGTCGGAGTCATCAGCCACGGCGGCGTCGCCTTCACCAGCGAGGCGAAAAACACCAACCTCTCCGGAGTCGCCGGAGCAGGCGTCGGAATCCGGCTCGGAGGAATCCAGCTCATCGCCGGTACCGATCTCTATCGCTACACGGCGAACTATCAGGGCAGCCAGCAGACCGCGTCGCAGCTTTCCCAAACCGATTTCGCCATCAAACTCGGGCTGAGTTTGGGGATGGGACGCTAGTCAGTCGATCAGCGACAGCCAGAATTCGTGAAACGCTTCCTCTACTCTCGCTGGTGCGACATCGGCCAGCAACAGTTGCTGTAACCCACCGAGTCCCGCTTCGATCACGTCCGCGCGCTGGGTCAGCGCGTCACCCAGAGTCAGAGCTCGACCCAGCGCCGCCGCGAATCGCCTACTATCCTCCGGCTTGCTCGCTGCGGCTCTTCGCAGGGGGTCGTCCGCGGCAAGCATGCTGAGCCAGGCTGCGAACCAGCCCGAGTCGACCTCGTTCACCAGCGTTTGCCAAAGGCGGTCCAGTGCGGCAGTTCCCTTGACTTGAATTGCGGCGAGCCGCCGGGCGCACCGGTCGTCGCGAATGGTCTCCGCGGCCCGCGCGAGCAGCTCCTGTTTGGAGCGGTAGTGGTAGTTGACGAGGCCTTTGGCGCAGTGGGCGCGGTTGGCGACTTCTTCGACTGTCCAGTTGTTCAGGCCGTGCAGGGCAATGACCTCGATCGCCGCACTCAGGATGTCGTCCTTCATGGCTCGTCCTGAACGTTTGTTCAGTAACGTAAGTCATTGAAAGCAAAAGGCAAATGCCGGTAGTCCTGGCGCTGCTGCTGGTCCAGATGATCTACGCGAGCGGGGTGATCGTCGGGAAGCTGATTCTCCCGGTGGTCCCCGCGCCGGTCATAGTCACGCTCAGGATGATCGTGGCCTCGTTCGCCTTCTTCATCGCGCACCGGGCAATTCGGGGACGAGTACCCAGCTTCGGGGGAGATTGGCTCAAGTTCGCGATGCTCGGCGTGCTCGGCGGTGCCGGGAACCAGTTGCTGATCCTGCTGGGACTCACCCGCACCACGGCGATAAACGCCGCGATCCTCATTCCGATGATTCCGATTTTCACGGTGCTGTTCGGCTGGATGCTCCGGCGCGACCGGCCGTCGGGGCTCAAATGGAGCGGGGTAGGGGTTGCGGCGGCGGGTGTCATCTACCTCATCGGTCCCGACCGGGTATCGCTCGCCTCCGACGTGGCGCTGGGGAACTTTCTGGTGCTCGGCGGGATGGCGTTCAACGCCCTCGCGTTCCTCCTCTCGAAGGATCTGCTCCAGCGGTTCCCGCCGGTGACCGTCGCTTTCTGTCTCACGCTTGCCGGGCTGATCGGTGTCCTTCCGCTGGGAATCGGGGCGCTGGACCAGGTGCGGAGTGCCGAGCTGCATGGAGGTCTGGCCCTCTGGCTCGTATACATGGTGGTGTTCCCCACGACGGTGACCTATTTCCTGAATCTCTGGTCGCTGCGGCGGGCGTCTCCCACACTGGTCACCTCGTTCATCTATCTCCAGCCGCTCTTCACGTCGGCCGTGGCTCCGCTGGTTCTGCAGGGGGAGCAACTGACGTTGCGAGTCTGCATTTCGGCCGTGGCAATCTTTGCCGGAGTTGGCCTGGTGATTGGAGCCGAGCTACGCCAGCGAAAACAACAAGAGCAAGCCGCGGAGTACGCGGAGGCCACGGAGTTGCACGGATAGCCTGGACGCTCCGCGGACTTCCGCTCCCTCCGCGTCCGCGGCAAATGTTTTTGTGGGTCCGCATGCCGGTGCCGATTGGGTGGCAAGGGGTGGGTGGCCGACGTCCCGATCTGAAACTAAATTCCCAGCCTGCCCGTATCCCGGACCTATGACGGCAAGCCAGTCAACCCCGCTTCCCTCGGTATTTTCGCCTCTCGCGAAGGCCCTCCTCGACGCCTTCAGCGAGGCGGTCATCGTCTTCGACCCCAACGGCAAGGTGGTCTACGCGAATCAGCCGGCGAAGGAGCTGGGGCTCGATTTGAGCCGCCCCGCCTCCGACCTGAGCCCGGCGCTGGCCGAGCTGGGCGGCAGGCTGAAGCCGCTTCGCGTGGGGAATCTCGATCTGGGAGAAGCGATGTTCGTGCAGGGGACCGTGGGACCCACCACGCTCGCCGAGCGGGAGCGCGAAGCGATCGTTCGCTCCCTCGACGAGCACGGCTGGCGTCTCGCCGAAACCGCGAAGAGCCTCGGGATCAGCCGCACGACGCTGTGGCGCCGGCTGCGGGCGTACGGTCTCCATCGCGACGGTCGCAGCAAGTGGGCGCAGGCCTCCTAGTTACTCAGCTCGACAATCTGCGGTAGCCGCGCCACGCGGCGCGGCCTACCTTCCACTCATGCCTCGCTCCCCGGCATTCCTGCTGCTGCTTGCGCTCGGCTGCCGCGCCGGCCGGGCGGCACGCGGTCCCGCCGCGGGCCAGCTCGAGCTCCACTGGCGCGATTCGGCGCGGGCGGTGACGCTGCTTGCTTCCGCCGAGGCGCGCTGGTGTGCGCAGGACACGTTGCTCGAGCTGCTCGCGATTCACCGGGACACGGCCTTCGGGCTCGCGCTGCTGGCGCGCGACTCGCTGCGGGCCGACAGCTTTCCCGTCTTCCAAAGCGGGGTCTTTGCGCCCGGGCGGCCCCAGGCGTCGGCGGCGCTTCGCACGCTCGGCGTCAACGATCTCAAGGGGTACACCTCCACCTGGGGAGTCGTGCAGCTCAGCGCGGTCTCCGCCAGGCGGGTGTCGGGCAGCTTCGATTTCCGCGCGAAACTGAGCGGGGGAACGGACACGCTGCATCTGACCGGCAGCTTCGACCGCGTCGCGGTGCTCGCGGCGGGCCAGCCCTGCGGCCGCTCAAACAAACCGCGGAAGCCCTAGATTGCAGCGATGCAGGAAGCGACTTATTTCCGGCGCGGCTTCGGGCTCAAGCCGGCAATCGAAGGACTGCTCTCGGCGGATTACCACAGCCAGCTGATCGAGCGGCTCCGCGGCGGCGGCTACACGCTGGCGGTGGGACCGCTGGAAATCCGGCTGGCGCGGGAGTTCGGGTTCTGCTACGGGGTGGACCGCGCGGTGGAGTACGCCTACGAGGCCCGCACCAAGTTCCCGGAGCGGCGGCTCTTCCTGGTCGGCGAGATCATTCATAACCCGCACGTCAATTCCAAGCTCGCGGCGATGGGCATCACCTTCCTGCACCGCGGCCCCGACGACGCCTTCGACTTCGGCGAGCTGGGCGCCGGGGACGTGGTGATCCTGCCGGCCTTCGGGGTGACCCTGCAGGACTTCGCGCGGCTCAAGGAGATCGGCTGCGTGGTGGTGGACACGACCTGTGGCTCGGTGCTCAACGTCTGGAAGCGGGTGGAGAGCTACGCGCGCGACGGCTTCACCGCGCTGATCCACGGCAAGTACTGGCACGAGGAGACCCGGGCGACGGCGAGCCAGGTGATGAAATACCCCGGCGGCCGCTACCTGGTGGTGCTCGACATGGCGGAGGCCCGGCTGGTCTGCGACTGGATCGAAGGCCGGGGCGACGCGGCGGCGTTGCAGGCCCGCTTCGCGCCGGCGCTTTCGCCCGGATTCGACTTCACGAGGGACCTCGAGCGCGTCGGCGTGGCCAACCAGACCACGATGCTCTCGAGCGAATCCCTGGCGATCGCCGAAGAGGTGCGCCGCGCCATGGAGCGGCGCTACGGTGCCGTCGCCGCGCCGGCGCACGTGCGCAGCTTCGACACCATCTGCTCGGCGACGCAGGAGCGGCAGGACGCGGTGCTGCAACTCCTGGCCGACGCGCCCGATCTGCTGCTGGTGGTGGGCGGCTACAATTCCAGTAACACGGCGCACCTCGCCGAGCTGGGGCTGAGCCGCGGGATCCGGACCTTTCATCTCGAGGACTCGAGCTGCATCGAGCTCGACACCGGCGGGTTACGGCACCGTCCTATCGGCGCCAGCGCCGAGGTCACCGCGACCGGCTGGCTCGACGGGGTGCGCCGGCTGGCGGTGACCGCGGGCGCTTCCACTCCCAACAACAAGATCGGGGAGACCATCGTGCGGGTCTGCGCGGTGGCGGGCCTCGCGGAGGAGCTGCTGAAAGCCAGTAACCAGTAACCAATAGCCTAGCGGGAGCGCCATTCGGGCGGTACCATCTCTGCCGCCATGGTCACCGCTCCCCGTCCCGGCGTCGTGCGCGA
>CAYNNS010000144.1:0-7753 GCA_964398345.1 uncultured Gemmatimonas sp.
GGTCTCCGTTGAGCGCCGAGATCGGCCTCCAGATCTCGGTCCTGGTGAGTGCTCCGGCCGCCGATGCCGCGCCGCGCCCGCTCAGTTTCGAGTGGACAGCGCGCCCGGCAGACGTGGACGCCGTGCCCCAGAGCCTGGGTGCGACCGCCACAGCGAGCTTCCTTTGCATGGCCCCGGGTACGTTCGAGATCTCGCTGAGCGTGAGCTCCGGGAGCGCGGCACGGATGCATCTCGATCAGGCGCACGCGTACCTGAAACGGGCGCTCGAGCTGCAGCCGCGCAGTGCGCGGGCACTCTGCCAGTTCGGGGTATGGCACTATACCATGGTGCGGTTCGGCGGGTTGTCGGAGGAGGAAGCGCATACGAAGGGCCGGCAGCTGGTGCTCGACGCGCTGGCGATCGACCCGCGCTGCGGCGAAGTGCACGACTCGCTCGGCAAGATCGCGCTGTTCTACGACGACGACGCCCATGCCGCGCTGCGCCACATCGAACGCGCGGTGTCACTCAATCCCAACGACTATGAGGCGCGCCGCTTCCAGGGCATCGTCTACAAGGTGCTGGGCCGCCTCGAGGACGCCGTCGCCGCCACGCGCGAGGCCACCCGACTGGAGCCGAGTCTCCCGATCACCTGGAACGCCTACGGCGACGCGCTGATGGCCTCGGGCCGGAACGCCGAAGCGATCGACCCGCTGCGCCAGGCCATCGCGCGGCAGGCGGGTTATGCGCCCGCGCTCGAGCGCCTGGAAATCGCCCACACCCGGCTGGGCGAGCTCGACACCGCGCTGGAAGTCCGGGCCTCGCGGCTCCGGGTGTCGGGACAGCCGGAGCTGGCCCGGCAGCTCCTGGCCCACGCCGCCGAGGCGGGCCCGGGACCGGCGCTGGAGCGCGACCGCCGGCGGGAGCTGGACGCGCTGATCCGGCGTGCCGAGGCCGGCGACGAACAGGAGATCTACTACCTGACCCGGACCTTGAGCGACCAGATCGTGATGAGCGCCGCCAACCTCGGCGACTGGACGCTGGCGATGGACTGGGTCGAGCGGGCCTACGCCAAGCGCCCAGTCCGGCTGCGCCGCATGCTGACCGAGGCGCCCTTCGACCGCCGCGGGTTGGCGGCGGACCCCCGTTACGCACGGCTGCTCCGGGTGGCGGTGCTGGAGGACCTCTTGTGAGCGAGTACACCGCGGTGGTGCTCTGGGAGCGCAACGGCGACACCTTCACCGACAACCGCTACAGCCGCGGGCACCGCTGGCAGTTCGACGGCGGGGTCGAGGTGGCCGCGTCCTCCTCGCCCCACTCCGTGCCGCTGCCCCTCTCCGTCGCCGCAGCGGTCGACCCCGAAGAGGCCTTCGTGGCGAGCCTCTCGAGCTGCCACATGCTCTGGTTCCTCAACCTCGCCGCGGAGCGCGGCTTCCTGGTCGAGCGCTACCGCGACGAGGCGCTCGGCGTGTTAGCCAAGGATGCCCAGGGTAAGCTGGTGATGACCACGGTGACCTTGCGCCCGGAGGTACGTTTTGGCGGTGAGAAACTCCCCGATGCGATCGAGCAGGCCGAGCTGCACTACGAGTCCCACGAGCGCTGCTTCATCGCGCGCTCGGTCAAGACCCTGGTGCGCTGCGAGCCCCGGACTCCCGAACCCTGAACCGCGGAAGGTGACCATGTTGCGCCGTCTGTTCTTCCCCGCTCTGCTGCTTTCGGCGTGCTCCATTCGGCACCGCGCGCCGGCCGGACCCCTGCCCGATGATCACATGGCTCATATGAGCGCCGCCGACCGGGCCGCGCCGCTGCCGGCTGACGGACTCCGGGCTCAGGACCGCCCCGCCCTCCCCGCGAGCAGCAACGGCGCGCCGGCACGGCTATCGGCCAGCCCACGCCACGGGGAGTGGGTGAAGCTTGCCGTGGAGCCAGGCTCGGCTGACACAGTCGAGGCATGGGTCGTATATCCCAAGGCGTCAGGCAAGGTGGGAGTGGTGGTTGTCGTGCAGGAGATCTTCGGTCTCTCGAGCTGGATCCGCGGCGTGGCCGACCAGGTCGCTGCGGAAGGCTTCATTGCAATTGCACCGGATTTCTTTAGCCGTCCGCGCGGTGGGCCTTCGACCGTCGAGCTCCCTGGCGACTCAGCGCGCAAGTTGAGTGGGATGGTTCCCCCCGCCGAGCGAAACAAGATCATCGTCGCCGCGGCCAACTATGCGATGACGCAGCCCTCAGCACTCCCGAAGTATGCCGTGATTGGCTACTGCTGGGGCGGAGCAACCACCTTCTTTCATGCGATTCACGGCGGCGTGATGGGCTTCTCGGGCGGCGTGGCTTTCTACGGCCTGCCCTACACCACGGGCGGAGCTGCTGCGACAGCAACGACGCCGGCAGTACCGGCCACCATCGCGGCAGACTCCGTCGCCAAGATCAAGGCGCCAATGTTGCTGTTCAATGGATCGAAGGACGCCCGGATTGCACTGGCCATGCCGGCGCTGGATTCCATCATGAAGGGCATGGGCAAGAGCTACACCGGAACCAATTACGAAGGCGCGATCCACGGATTCCTGCGGGCGCAGGATGATCGCAAGGCAGCCGTACCGGATTCGTTGCCGAACAAGGCGCAGCTCGAGGCGGCCAATCGCGCCGAGGAACAGGCCAATCTCAACGCGACCAAGGATGCCTGGCCCAAGACCGTCGCGTTCCTCAAGAAGCAGCTCAAGCCGTAATTGACTAACCCGCTCCGGGACGTCTGGTTCGAGAACGTCCCCATTGAGCCAGCGCTTCCGGCTGCTCACGCTGCCCGCCGAAACCGGCGGGCGCGTGACAGCCTCGGCCGCGTTGAATCGGAGGCGGCGGCCGACGGGGCAGCCTAACCCGCTGTGCCCCCGCCTGCCCGGCTAGTACTGCACGGTGACCGACTCGGCCAGTTGCACCCGCAGCTGCTGGCCCACCGGAGGCTCGAGATCCTTGCCGTTGGTGGCCACGGCAACACCCGTCCCGAGGACGGCGCCGACCACCACGCCCGGTGGGGGAAGGACACGAGCCCTGTAGGATTCTGATCCGCCCGAGAAAGAGTCGAGTCATGGCCAATACCGAATGGTGGCAGCGCGGGCCGGTTCCCGGAGTTCCCGACCTCTTGCAGCCGGTCGCCCACATTCTCCTGCAGGTGCGGGAAAGCGTCGGCGAGCTGGTAGATGGATTGACCGAGACGCAGTGGAACGCGCGCCCGGGCAAGGTGGCCTCCTGCGCCTTTCACGTGAGCCACATCCCCGGGGTGGTCGACCGGCTGTTTACCTATGCCCGTGGTGAGATGCTGTCCGAAGCGCAGTTCGCGGCGCTGCGTGCGGAGGGTTCCGAGCTCAAGGCCATGGACGTACCGGCGGCACTGGCTTTGCTCGACGCACGGGTCGAAGCAGCGGTCGAGGAGCTGCGGACCATCACTGTGACAACACTGGGAGACTTCCGTCCGGTGGGCCGCGCGAAGCTGCCCTCGACGGTAATCGGGTGCCTGGTACACGGCGCCGAGCATTCCATGCGCCACGTGGGGCAGCTCTCGGTGACGAGCCGCATCGTGCGGGCCGGTTGAGACGCTTCGCGAATCCGTGGCCCAACAGTGAGCCCGCCGCCCTAGCGGACCTGTTGCGCTGGGCCCGCGATCGGCGGCGCCAGGCGCTCGCTCCCAATCCTCGGCCGGGCTCATTGCCGGCCGCCACGCCGGCACTCAGCTATCCCCGCGGCGGCGCGGATGCATGCACCGCGACCTGGATCGGACACTCGACGGTGCTGCTGCAGATCGGCGGGCTCAACGTCCTGACCGATCCGGTGTTCCGACCCCGGGCATCGCCGGTGCAGTGGGCCGGGCCCCTGCGGCTGATGCCACCCGCCCTCCCGCTCGAGCGGCTGCCACCGCTCGACGTCGTCACCGTTTCCCACAATCATTACGATCACCTGGACAAGGGATCGGTGCGGCGCCTCGCCCGGGCGCATCCGGAGGCCCAGTGGATCGCGCCGGCCGGCCTGGGCGCCCTGCTGCGGCGCTGGGGCGCGCTGCGGGTTAGCGAGCTGGCCTGGTGGGACGCGACCACCGCGCAAGCGCTGCGGATCACCGCCACCCCCGCGCGCCACTTCAGCGCCCGCTGGTTCGGAGATCGGAACCGCTCCCTCTGGTGCGGGTACGCCTTTCAGCTGGGGGACTTCCGGGCCTGGTTCGCGGGGGACACGGCGTATCATCCGGAATTCGGCGCGATCGGCTCGCGCTGCGGCCCCTTCGACCTGGTCATGATCCCGATCGGCGCGTACGAGCCGAGGTGGTTCATGGAGCGCGTGCACGTCACTCCGGAGGAGGCGGTGCGGATCTACCAGGATATAGGCGGCGCCCCGCTCATGCTGGCCATCCACTGGGGTACCTTCCGTCTCACCGACGAGCCGCTGGAAGATCCCCCGCTGCGAACCGCCACGGAGTGGGGATCGCAGGGACTACCGGAGGACCGGCTCTGGATCGCGAGCTTCGGGGAAACCCGGCAACTGGAGCGCCCAAGGAGACGATGATGGCCGAGCTATCTGCGTTCGAAGGGTTCCCGGAAGCGGCCTTCCGCTTCTTTACTCAGCTCGCAGCGCACAACGAGCGCGCCTGGCTGCAGGAGCACAAAGACGTCTACGAGCGCGCCTGCCGCGAGCCGATGCGCCGGCTGATCGCCGGGCTGGGCGGCGACCCGTCGAAGGCCTACCTCACACGCATCAACCGCGACATCCGTTTCTCCCGCGACAAGGCGCCCTATCGCACCTACATCGCCGCGGGCGTCCACGGCAATTACCTCCACTTCTCGGCCAAAGGCCTGTACGTCGGCACCGGCTTCTACAAGCCGGAGGCCCCGGTGCTGGCCCGCTTCCGGGACGCAATTGCCGACAGCAAGAGCGGGCCGGAGCTCGCGCGGATCGTCGCGGCGCTCCGGCGCAAAGGCTACAAGGTCGAGACCCACGAGCAGCTCAAATCGGTGCCGCGGGGATACCCCGCGGACCATCCCCGGGTCGAGCTGCTCCGCATGAAGGACCTGTTCGCGGGTACCTCGTTCGAGCGAGCGCCCTGGCTGTCGACGCCCAGGGCGCTCACTCGGATCAAGCAAGCCATCGGGGCCGTGGCGCCGCTACGAAACTGGGTGCGGCACCACGTCAAGCCCGAGCATCACGAGACCGCCGGTTAACCCGTACCGCGCGGGCCAGCAGCGGCAGCGATGCTCCCAGCAATCCGAGCCCCAGCGCGGCTCCCGCCCATTCCGGGCCAGCGAGCGACAGCCCCAGCGCTCCATCGAGCGACAGCGGCCCCGCTCCCATGAACACCAGCCCGAACGCCACCGACGCATTCAGCAGCGGGAACTCGTAACCGCCGTTGCTCGAGAAGAACCCCTTCTCGAGGTGCACGCTCACGATCGCGACCGCCATCACCGCGATCACCAGCGCCGCCGCGAACGGCGTCAGCAACCCGAAGGCGATGCCGAGCCCACCGAGCGACTCCCCCAGGCCCGCCACCAGCGCCATGACCCGGCCGGGCCGGAAGCCCATCGCCTCGAAGAACCCGCCGGTCCCCGCCAGTCCCCCGCCCCCGAACCAGCCGAACAGCTTCTGCGCGCCGTGGGCGGCCAGCGTGAGCCCCAGCGCGACCCGAATCACCAGCAGACCGAATTCCATGGTTCCCTTCCCGCTCTTGGTTATCGGCACATCCTAGGTTACTTTGTGTGCCTAAGCCAAACTTGGTAACTCCGGAGCGCCGCGCAAGGAGGCACAACGATGTCACCAAGGCACACCAAGCATCCCGCCGCCGAGTGCCTGGCGGTGCGCGAGGTGCTGAGCCGGGTCGGCGACAAGTGGAGCATTCTGATCGTGGACCTGCTGGCCGACGCGCCGCTCCGCTTCAGCGAGCTGCGCCGCAGCATCGAAGGGATTTCCCAGCGCATGCTCACCCTCACGCTGCGGGGCCTGGAACGCGACGGCGTGGTGACCCGGACCGTCTTCCCGACCACTCCTCCGAGTGTGGAGTATGCCCTGACGCCGCTCGGCCGCACCCTGCTCCTGTCGGTGTGCGGGCTCGCCACCTGGGCGCGCGGCAACCGCGAAAAGATCCAGGCCGCCCGCGAGCGGTTCGACGCCCGCGCCAAGCCGCGGGCGAAGCCCGCTATGTCAGGATGACGGTGGGGCCGAAGCGGTGAGCACCGACTGGCGCGAAACCCAGCGGTAACAGATCGCGAGGACTCCGAGGAAAAGCAGCACGCCGAGCCACGCCGCGGCGCCGGCAAAGCTGTCGCCCACCAGCGCGAGGGGCGCGGCGCTCCCCGTCGCCACGATCAGACCGGCCGTCAACACGCCCAGCAGACTCTCACCCACGATGAGCCCCGATGCGAGCAGCACGCCGAACCGCTCGGCCATCTCGGCGTTCGAACGGCGGCGCATCGCGCGCTCGTAGAGCCAGCCGATGATCGCGCCCACCACGACCGGCTGGGTCGCGTCCATGGGGAGATAGATGCCGATACCGATCGCCAGCGGACTCAAGCGGAGCAGCTTGAAGCGGCCCAGCGTCTCGTCGAGCAGGATGCAGGCAAGTCCCACCAGCGCGCCGATACCGATGGTGTTCCAGTCGAGCTGGGCGCTGAGCACGCCGCGCGCGAGCGTCGAGATCAGCGCCGCCTGCGGCGCCGGCAGCGGCGTGGCGCTGATCGCGGCGCGGTGGGGATCGCCGGGGAAGCCGTAGGCGCGGTTGAGCAGGTCGAGCGTGGGCGGGAGCACGAGCGAACCCGCGATCACCCCGACGATCAGCGCCACCTGCTGCTTCCAGGGGCTCGCGCCGACGAGCTGCCCGGTCTTGAGATCCTGGAGGTTGTCGTTGGAGATCGTGGCGATGGAGAAGACGATCGCGACCGTGAACAGCGCAAAGGCGACCAGCGCATCGGTGGCGGGAACCCCGAGCGACGGGAGCCAGAAGAGCGCGAGCAGCAGCGCGACCCCGACCGTCGCCAGAATCCCGATGCCCGACACCGGGCTGTTGGACGCGCCGATCAGGCCCGCCATGTAACCCGCGACCGTCGCGACGAAGGCGCCGATCAGCACCGTGAAGACCACGCCGCCGAGCACCAGGCTCCAGGTACTCGCCGCGAGCGGAGTCCCGCCGATGAAGCCGTGCAGCAGCCAGCCGATCAGCACGAGGGAAACCGTACTCAGCACCGCGATCATGCCGAGCGGGATGTCGCGGTCGCCGTCGTTGCCGGTCGCGGCCGCGCCACCACCCTTTCGCGCGGTGGCGACGATGCCGCCGATCACCGGCTTGATCAGCTTGAGCAGGCTCCAGATGGCGGCCACGCCGATGGTGCCGGCGCCAATGAAGCGCACTTTGGTGCGCCACACCGTCAGGGCGACGTCGGTCACGTCGCCGGGGACGCCCTGGCTCAGGATGGGCACCGCCACGGCCCAGGCGATGAGCAGCCCGACCAGCATGGCGAGGCCGACCGAGATGCCGACCAGATGACCCGCGCCCACCAGCGCCAGGCTGAAGCCCAGGTTCATGCCGGTGGCGCCGCTGCCGACGCGGAAGTAACGCGCAAAGTTCTGGGTCGCGAGGCCCGTGGCGCTCACGACCTGCGCGGCGGCGGACGCGAGGGCGCCGAACAGCACGATGAGCGGGCCGCGGCGCCGCTCCAGCGCGTCGGGCGAGGCTTCGTCGCCGGTCGCGCCGGCGTTGAGCACCGCGGCGGCGGCGAGCCCAGCGGGCTGGGGGAAATCGGAGCCCACCACC
>CAYNNS010000145.1:0-1673 GCA_964398345.1 uncultured Gemmatimonas sp.
GGTTCGACTTCGAGGCCGGCGCTATTGGGACGTCACGCGCCGGCTATGTGAACGCCCTCGCGCTCGCGGGCTCCTCGCCATCGCTGCAAGGTCGCATCGAGCAAAACCTCGGCATTCTCGAGAGCGTCCAGGGCGATCATGCCGGCGCCTACGCCCATTATCGCAGAGCCATCGAAGCCTTTCGCCAGGCGGGCGACGAGGCCGGTACCGCCCTCGCCCAGCACAATCTCGGGGTGACCGCCAGTCGCCGCGGCGACTGGGAAGAGGCGGAACGCTCCCTCACTCGAAGCGCGGTGCTCGCCGGTCATCTCGGCGATTTCTTTCTCAAGGGTCTTTGCGACTTGCATCGCGCCGAGGTTTGCCACGCGCGCCAGCAGTACGCCGACGCGCTCAGCCGCGCGGAAACGGCCCTCACCGCGTTCGAGCAGCTCGGCGACCAGCGTGCCATCTCCGACGCCTACAAGGTCATCGGGAAGGTCCTGCGTGACAGTGGCCGGCTCGAGCTCGCGGAGCAAAAGCTGAAGCACGCGCTTGCCATTGCCACCGCCAACGGCTGGACGCTCGGCCAAGCGGAGGCCGCTCGCGAAATTGGCCACTTGCTCCGGCAGAACGGACGCACCCAGGAGGCCCTGGCCTACTTCCGCGATGCCTATGACCACTTCGGCAGGCTCGCGGCCCTGGCTGACCTCCGCGACGTGCAACAGCACATCAACGCGTTAGCGGCGTAGTAAGAGGGCGTACAGGGGTACGAAGCGAACGGGGTGGTTCGCCGTTAATTTTCGTCCGTGACCGACGTGACGACCCGGACACCCCTCACAGCGAGCGCCCTCACACCCGCCCCCGCCCAGCGGGCGAGTCTGCTGTCCTGGTTCGATCACCCCGCTCGCATCACCGCCCTCGCCCTGATTGCGGGCTGGTTCGCGATTTACTTCACGTCCCAGGGTTCCCTGTGGCTGGGCATCGGTCTCGCCCTGGTCACCACGTCGGGTGGCTTTCTCGCCATGCGCCGCGGACAGGCGTTGTCCCGGCTTCGCCGGGAACGGCTGGAAGGCGCGGTCGAAGCCGCCGCGGCACGCGATCGCGCGCTCGAGCTGCTGCGCCGGCTGGGCTCGACGCTGCTCCGAGTGCGGAGCAGCGGGGAGCTGCTCGAGGAGGCGGTCTCGGTTGCGGGGAACCTGCTCCAGGTCCACGGCGCCGCGGTTCTGCTCATGGCGGAAGAAGGCCGTTTCCTCCGGGTGGCGGCCGGCTCCGGAGCGATGCGGCCCGTGACCGGCAGTCTGGTTCCTGCGGAACGCTCGCTGGCCGGCTGGTGCGTGCTCAACGACCAGCCGCTGATCTCCGAGGACATGGAGAGCGATCCCCGCAACTTCCCGGTGGACACCATGCCGCCGGACCTGCGCCGGGCCATCTGCGTTCCGCTGCGCTCCTCCGGCGTGGTGATCGGCGCGGCCTGCGGCTACAACCGCGGCGACGGCCCACCCTTCAACGACCACGACGTCACCCTGTTGCTCGCGCTCGCCGAACAGGTGGCCGTGGGCCTGGACCGCGCCTTCATGCTGGAGGAGACCCGGCGCAACGAGCGGGAGCTCGCCGAGAAGAATCGCGAGCTGGTGCGGGCGACCAAGATGAAGAACGAGTTCCTCGCCAACATGTCCCACGAGTTCCGCACGCCG
>CAYNNS010000145.1:1683-7717 GCA_964398345.1 uncultured Gemmatimonas sp.
TCATCGGGTTCTCGGAGCTGCTGCTCACTCCGGGGAGCGGCGAGCTCGACGTGCAGCAGCGCGATTTTCTGGAATCCATCGCGCGGAACGGGCGGCACCTGCTCGGCTTGATCAACAACGTGCTCGATCTCTCCAAGATCGAGGCGGGCCGGATGACGGTGCACCTCACCCGGCTCGACCTGCGCGATTCGATCCGTGGTGCGGTCACCGATACCGTGAGCCTCCGGATGGCCAAGCGCCAGACCTGCACCGTCGAGGAAAACCCCGATCCGCTCGAGGTCGTCGCCGATCACGTGCGGGTGCGGCAGATCCTCTTCAACCTGCTGAGCAACGCGTCCAAGTTCACGCCCGACGAAGGGACCATCAGCCTGTCGGCGGTCCGCACTCCGGTGCCGCTGCCGCTGCCCGCGGAGCGCGCCGGCGAGACGCCCCGGCTGGTCTCGCGCGATGCGGTCTGGGTCTCGGTGCGGGACAGCGGCATCGGGATCAAGCCGGAGGACACGCCCAAGCTCTTCAAGGTGTTCAGCCAGGTGGACAGCTCGGCGAGTCGCCAGCAGCAGGGCCCCGGGCTCGGGCTGGCGCTCTGTAAGCAGTTCGTCGAAATGCACGGGGGATCGATCGGGGCGGAATCGATCCCCGGGGAAGGCAGCACCTTCTGGTTCATCCTGCCGGTCGAGGGTCCGATCCGGCATCCCACGCAATAACCCGCAACATTCTCAGCGCGCGGCCGGCAGCTCCAGCGCCCCGCGCAGCGGGTTGGCGTGCGCGTCGCGCGCGCCGAGCGGAGCGAGACCCCAGCGCCGCTCGATGAGGGCGAGGATCGAGACCGTCTCGTAGACCGTATGATCGACGAAGTGCCGCCGCGCGAAGGGGGAGAGCACCAGCGTCGGCACCCGGGTCCCCGGCCCCCAGCGGTCCCCCTGGGGCGGGGCGACGTGATCCCAGAAGCCCCCGTTCTCGTCGTAGGTCACGATCACGACGGTCGAATCCCAGTTCTTCCCCTGGCGGAGCGCCGCGATCAGCTCACGCACATGCTGCTCGCCCCGCAGCACGTCGGTATACCCCGGATGCTCGTTGTCGAAGCCGCTCGGCTTGACGAAGGCCACCGCCGGGAGGGTGCCCGCCTGGACCGCGGCGATGAAGTCGCGCTCGTCCCTGAGGTGCTCCCGCCGTGCGGCCGACCCTTCGGCAAAGCGGGCGAAATAGACGAAGGGCTGGTGATGGAACTGAAAGTCGACGTCGGGGTGCCCCGCCTCGGCGTCCGCCCAGCCACCGGAGTACCAGGCCCAGCTGATGGCTTTGGCGTCGAGCCGGTCGCCGCTGGTCGGGTAGGTGAGGGGGGGCATCAGGCCGTAGGTCTCCCAGGCAGGCCGGGGCCCCTGGACCGAGAAGGCCGTGTTCACGACGTAGCCGTCGGGAGTGAAGGCCGCATCCTGGAGCAAGGCGCCGTCGCTGCCGAGCCGGGCGCGCAGCGAGTCGGGTGCGGCGGGAAACTCCGGGGTCCGCGCCGCGATCAGCCACTGGTGATTGAGAAAGGACCCACCGAACGCGGAGTGGAAGAAGCGGTCGCAGAGGGTGAACTCCTGCGCCAGCTGGGCGAGCGGCAGCGCCGCGGTGTGGTAATAGCCCAGTGTGAGTCCGAGGGCATCGCTCACGGCAACAAAGCGGTTCATGCGCCCGCGATTGATCTGCGCCTGCTCCTGGTAGAAGCGATGCACCAGGTCGAGCGTCGGCAGAGAGGCGGGGACAAACCTGGCGATATCGAACGGGGCGTTGGGCAGGTCGTCACGAAAGCGCGACCCCGCCACCTGCGGTAACACGCGATAGGGAACGCCGTGCTGGTCTTCCTGCCTGGGGGCGTTCCGGGCGTTCTCGAGGCCGTCCGCTCCGGCAAACTCTCCATAGAGATTATCGAAGCTGCGGTTCTCCAGATAAATGACGACGATGTGGCCGATCGCGCGGAGCGAAGCATCAGTTTCGGTCGCCGGGCTCCCCGGAACGGCCGCGCCGTGACAAGCGGCAAGTCCAAGGCAAACGAGGGCGAGGCGGTTCATTGCATGGATGTTAGCAGGCCGCGGTCCGAGCCGCCGTCCCAGCCCGCGAATGGCCCATCGTGGGCTGCCAAGCTACCTTTCCAGCCATGGCCCGAGCCTTCCTGCGACGCCTGCTCGCGATCTCGCTGATCTTTACGATCGGCGCGGGCGGCAGCGGCATGCCGGTACTCGACGCGCTGATCTTCCATTCCCGAGGCGTCTCGGCCGAGGCCTGGCGGGCCCACTACGAGGCCAACAGCGGCTGCCACGCGGATGGCTGCGCCATCAAATCCACGGCCCAGCACGCCCGCTTCGCACCCGGTATCGACACCCCGAGCGAGTTTGCTCCCAGCGTAGGCGAGGCGTCGGCTCCGTTCGCGCCTCCCGCCTCGCTTTCCAACGCACCATTCGGACAGCCGCTTTCGAGAGCACCGCCCTTCCTCGGTTGACGCGGATTCCCGCTTCCACAACTGAAGGAAGGATGAAATGCGACCACTGTTTACCGCAGTGGGTTTCGCGCTGTTCGGCGCGGCGACCCTTGCGGCACAACGACCCGACACTCTGAGAGCGGACTCCCTGCGCCAGCGGCGCGGGGTGGACTCGCTCGCGGCGGTGATCCGTGCGCTCCAGGCCCGGATCGACAGCCTGGCTGCGGCGCCCGCGCAGCCGGCCCCGGCTCAGGCGCCGGCGCGCACCAGCGGCGCGTACATGAACATCGGCTTCGATGGCCTGGCGGATTTCGGCTGGTCGAGTGAATCGAAGGTGGCCTCCCTGGAACGCGGCGACCACGATCCCCACGTCCGTGGCTTCACCATCCCGAACGCGGAGATCTCGCTCGACGGCGCGGTAGACCCGTACTTCAAGGGGTTCGCCAACATCGTCTACAAGATCGATCCGGCGGGAGAAACCGGCGTCGAGCTGGAGGAGGTCTATTTCCTGACTTCCCAGCTCAAGGGCAACCTCCAGCTCCGCGGCGGGCAGTTCTTCGCCGAGTTCGGGCGCCAGAACGCGCAGCACCCGCACGCCTGGTCCTTCGTCGACGCGCCGCTCGTGCTGACCCGCATGTTCGGGCCCGACGGCCTCCGCAGCCAGGGCGCCCGGCTGTCCTGGCTTCTCCCCACCAGGTTCTACACCGAGGCGATGCTCGGGGTGTACAACAGCGCCGGCGGCACCACCTCGAGCTTCCGCTCCGACGCATCGAGCGAGCTGCACGGCGGCACTCCGGTGGACCGGCCGGTCGAGAAGCTCGGCGACCTGCTGATCGTGCCGCATCTGGCCGCGTCGTTCGACCTGACCTCCACGCAGACGCTGCTCCTCGGCGCCTCGGCCGCGTTCGGTCCCAACAATTCGGGGCCCGGTGCCCGGACTCAGATCTATGGTGCGGATCTGTATTGGAAGTGGAAGTCGGCGCGCGCAACGGCGGGCTTCCCGTTCGTCTCCTTTCAGACCGAGGGGTTGTATCGCCGATATGACGCCGCGGAGCGGGTGTCCGCCGCCGATGCTTCCCTGACGCTGCCGGCCGAGGAACTGAAAGACCGCGGGGTTTATGCTCAAGTGCTCTGGGGGATCAAGCCGCGCATCGTCGCGGGGCTCCGGGGCGACTGGGTGCACGGCAGCGCCGCCGCGTTCAGCTCGGACCTCCGCGCCGACCAATATCGTTTTTCACCCAATTTCACCTGGTATCCGACCGAATTCTCCAAGCTGCGGCTGCAGTACAATTACGACCACCGCAGGGGAATCGGCGGCGATCATTCGCTGTGGGTGCAGTTTGAGTTCATCCTCGGCGCGCACGCAGCGCACAAATTCTAGGAGCGAGTGGTACTGCCATGCACACGATAGCGACTTTCAAGCTCACCGCGGCCGCGCTGCTCAGTCTGGCGGGCCCGCCCCGAACGGCCAAGAAGCTCAATGTCGTGGCCACGACCCCCGATCTCGCCGCCGTGGCGCGTGAAATCGGCGGGGATTTCGTGGACGTGACCGCGCTGGCCAAGCCAACCGAGGACCCGCACTTCGTCGATCCGAAGCCCAGCAGCCTCGTGATCCTGAACCGCGCCGACGTGCTGATCGAAGGCGGCGCCGAGCTGGAGCTCGGCTGGCTGCCGCCGCTGCTCGACAACGCGCGCAACGACAAGATCGCGAGCGGTGCCAAAGGGCGCATCGTCGCGTCGCAGGGAATTCACATGCTCGAGATTCCCGCGACGTTCGATCGATCCAGAGGCGACATCCACGCGCTCGGCAACCCGCACTTCATGGTGGATCCGGTGGCCGCCAAGATCGTCGCGGCCAACATCGCCGACCACCTGGCCCAAGTGGATCCGGCCAACGCCGCCGGCTACAAGGCCAACCTGCAGACCTTCAACTCGGCCGTGGACCGCAAGCTGATCGAGTGGCAGAAGACGCTGGAGCCGCACAAGGGGGCGAAGCTGGTCACCTACCACAAGGACTTCGTCTACTTTGCGGCACGTTTCGGGCTGGACATCGTCGATGAGCTGGAGCCCAAGCCCGGGATTGCGCCGTCGCCCGCGCACCTGGCGCAGGTCGTTACCGCGATGCTGGCGGCCAAGGCGAAGGTGATTCTGGTGCAGCCCTACCAGAACCGGAAGACGGCGGAGACCGTAGCGCGGCAGACCAGCGCGACGGTGCTCGACATGCCGGAGCAGCCGGGCGCGATGCCGAATACCATCACCTACTTCCAGCTCATGGATCACCTGGTGCAGACCCTCGCCACTGGTCTGGAGGAGAAGCAATGAATCCGGGGAATTTCCAGGTTGCGTGGGAGATCATGAAATGGCCGCTCGTGGCCTGCCTCGTTCTGCCGCCCCTCCTGGTGTACCTCGGACTCCACGTGGTCCGCCGCGAAGTCATTTTCGTCGACCTCGCGCTGGCCCAGGTGGCTACGCTGGGCACCTGCGTCGCCCTGCTCCTCGGTCATCACTTCAGCGACCCGATCACCTTCTGGATTTCCCTGGGCGTGACTTTCCTCGGCGCGGCGTTCTTCAGCTGGTCACGCGCCAGCCGGGAGCGCAACGTCCCGCAGGAGGCCATCATCGGGATCACCTTCGTGGTGGCGGCCGCGGGGGTGATCCTGTTGCTGAGCCGCGTGGCGGGAGGGAAGGAGGAGCTGGAACACCTGCTCACCGGTGACATTCTCAACGTCACCAGGGGTGAGGTGGGCCAGCGCGCGGTGCTCTTCGCGGCGCTGGCGCTCTTCTATGGCAGCTTCCACCGCCGCTTCGCCATGATCTCCGCGGAGCCCGAGCAGGCGGAGGCCCAGGGGATGAAGGTGCGACTCTGGGATTTCCTGTTCTACGCGGCGTTCGCCCTGGTGGTGGTGAGCTTCGTGCGGCTCGCCGGCGTGTTACTCACCTTTGCGTATCTCATCGTGCCGGCCGTGTGCGGGGTGATGCTGGCAAGGCAGTGGCTCGGGCGCCTGCTCGTGGGATGGGGCATCGCGGCCACCGCCAGCCTGCTGGGCCTCTGGTTCTCGTACAAACTGGACCTTCCCACCGGCGCGGCGATCGTCGTCGTGGTGGGGCTGCTGCTGGCGGTGACGAGTGTGGTAGCGTCGTTGCGGCGCGCCTGAGCCGCTCAGCGGACGGAGGTTCGCTCCCGCGCCGCGCCGCGGCGCAATAATTCGAGGTGCGGCGCGAGCACGTCGGCGAACTGCCGGGCCAGCGCCGCCGCGCTGCGCGACGACGGGAAGCCGTCGCTGCGTACCCCCAGCACCCCGATCGTGCGTCCCGCCACGCGAAGCGGGACCAGCACAACCTCGCCGGTGTGATCCTGCTCCACGACCCACTCCTGCTCACCCCGCAGTAACCCGGCCGCCGGGAATCCCTCGAGTCCGAGCGCGGGCAAGTCGGCAAAGGGGCGCGGGGCCGCCGGGTCGAGCGCGATGACCTCGTCTTCGCCGCGGCGAAGGTGCAGCGTGATGTTCCGGTGCGGCAGCACCCGATGGAGCTCCGCCGCGAACCCGGCGAGGGCGTTGCCGAGGTGCGCGG
>CAYNNS010000146.1:0-7671 GCA_964398345.1 uncultured Gemmatimonas sp.
TCGCGGTGGCGTAGGTGGGCTCATCGACGTACTCGTGATAGGCCTCGTCGATGAGGATCGTGGTTCCCGGCGAGGTCCGGCCCACCTGTTCGACGTACGCCGTGATGTCCGCGCCCGAGTGAACCGTGGCCGTCGGATTGTTCGGGTTGCAGAAGTACACCAGGCCGGCGCCGCGGCCCTGGTCGGCCATCGCGCCGAGGTCCAAGTGGAGCGTCGCGTCGACTTTCGGCGCGATGACGGGGACGTTGATGAACTTGGCCCAATTGGCCGGCGCTTCGAAGGTGGGATCGGGGGCGACGACTCCGGCATCCTTCGAGCTGAAGGCACTCACCGCCGCTCGCAGCAGCTCGCCCGAGCCCGAGCCCAGAATGACGTGATCGGGCTCGATGTGGTGGACCCTGGCAATCGCCGCGGCGAGATCGTCCTCGCTCTTCACCGGGTAGCGATTCGATTCGGTGAGGTGGCGGCGGATCACCTCGTAGACCCGCTCGCCGGGGCCGTTGGGATTCTCGTTGCTGTCGATGCGGATCATGCCCGGCTGGGCAGCGAGCAGGCGGTCGGCGCGACGCGATGCCGCTCCCTGGGCCAGCAGCACCTCGTGGCCGCGCCAGTTGATCAGCGGAGCGGCGAGGACACCGGAGCCTACGGAAGCGAGGAAGCGGCGGCGGGAGACCATGGTCTCCCAAACCTACTCGAAGGGCTGGCCGAACGTCAGGCGGTTGCCTTCCGGGTCCAGTACGCGGAATTCGCGGAGTCCCCACGGCTGACTCACCGGTAGTCCCGCCACGTTGGCACCTTTCGCCACGAGCTCGGCGTGCAGGGTGTCCACGTCATTGACATAGAAGTAGCACGAGCCGATCCCGGTATGTGATGCGGTTCGGTCGATCAAGACCAGGGTGATTTCGTCGCGGTCCATGACGCCGAGGTTTTCCTGGGCGTAGTTGACGTGAAAGCCGAGCACATCGCGGTAGTACGCCACGCCGGCCGCGACATTGCCTAGTGGCAGCTCCGGAAGCGCGCTCCTGAGCTGGCCCTGGCCCTTGGGAGTGTGCCGCTCGGCGATAGTGGCTGCCGCGTCGGTCTCGGGGCCCGGCACGTGAAACGACTGGCCGAACCAGAGGATGTGTCCGTCGGGGTCTTCGAGCTCGAAGACTCTGTACTTGATCCAGTTCACCTTCTCGATGCTGCTGGGCTTGGCGCCGCTGGCGAGCACGTCCGCGCGCCGGCGATCGAGGTCGTCGGTCTCAAAGAAGAGCACGCCTCTGCCATCGGGCGCCGTCTCGGCGCCGCCAATCTGGAGCCGTACTTCTCCGGAGACGAGCTCTGCGCTCGCGGGAAAGCCGAAGTCGCCCCGGACGGGTTGTACCTCGAAACCGAGCACGTCGCGATAGAACGCGATACTGCGTTCGGGGTCCGCTACGGCGAGATAGCGGCTCACTGGGGCAATCAGCATCAGCCGAGCTTTCCGACAATGTTGTTGTGGCCGCGCCGGCGCGCCCATTCGACCGGCCGGGCCCACGCCGGTACGCCGGGTGGGTCCTTCAGGGCCCCGCGCTCCAGCAACACGTCGACCATGGGCGCCTTGCCGAATTTGGCGGCCCAGCCGAGTGGTGTCGAGCAGAGGTGGTCGTCGATGGCTTCGAGGTCGGCGCCGTGATCGAGAAAGAGCGTGGCGTTGTCCAGCTCACCCTTGCGGGCGAACTCGTGCAAGGCGGTGATCCCCATCCAGTTGGCAAGCGTCGCGGGCATGCCCTGCGCAAAGAGCCATTGGGTCAGGGCGGGGGTCTTGGCGGCGCAGGAAATCCGCGTTGGGAGATCGGGCCGATAGCGCAACATCAGCCGGACGAAGCCCTCGTGGCCATTGGCGGCGGCATTGCGAAAAACAGCAGGGTCATTCGCCAGCCCAGGGTTCGCGGCAAAGACCGCTGCGGCGGTCGTCAGGTCGCCGTAGTGGGAGAGCAGATCCAGCGAGCGCGCCGAGCCGTACGAGCAAAGCAGCTCGACCATACGCTGGTCGCCGCGGCTCATCGCGATGCTCAGCGCGTCCGCCGAGCTCTCGACCGGCGGGCTGGGATAGGCCCCGTGTTCGAGCAGCAGCTTCGCGATGTCGTAGTGTCCGTTGGAAACCGCAGCATAGAGGGCGCAGCCCTTCGGCGCGATGTGCTCTTCGGGGAGGTTGGGATCGGCGCCGCGCTCGAGCAGGAGCTGTACGATCTCCATCCGCCCCCTGGCGGCGGCGTTCTTGAGCGGCGTGCCACCGCCCAGGTAGTAGCCGCCGTGGTCACTGGCGCGATTGGCGAGGGAAGGGTCTTCGTCGAGGAGCTCGCGCACCCGGTCCAAGTCTCCCAGGTGGGCGGCGGTATTGATGTCGATATAGGCGCCGCGTTCGCGCAGGTGGGCGAGCACCTGGGCCGGCGTGGTGGGCCAGTCGTTCGGTACATCGCGCCAGCCGCGGTAGTGATAATCGCCGTTGAAGAGATGGATGGGACGGGCACCATCCATCCGGCGGGCATTGATGTCGGCACCGCGATCGAGCAGCTCATCGATGAGCTCGAGCTGGCGGGTCATGGTCGCCCAGTGGATCGGCTGGCTCGACCCCTCATCGCCGGTGTGCAGCAGGGTGGGATCGGCGTCGAGCAAGGCGCGGACGCGGGCGGCGTCGTGGTCGCGGATGCCGGCGGCTACCGGCTCACCGCGCGCCGAGGCGTTGTGACGCGTCGTCAAGGCGCGCTCGAGCAGCCGCTCCATCTCCGGGTAGCCACGATCCCGGGCGATCTCGAGCGGGCCGTCGTCGACCCATAACCCGCCGGGGTCGGGATCGCGGGCCAGCAGAAACTCCGCGACCTGGAGCCGGTTCTCGCGCACCGCGAAGTAGAGCGGCTTGCGATAGTCGAACTGCGAGCGCACCAGCGAGGGATCCGCGGCGACGAGGCGCTCGACGGCCGCGAGGTCTCCGTCGGCACAGGCGAGAAACAGCCGCCACACGTCCGAGCCCCTGCCCGGCGACCAGAGCAGGGGCTCGTCCGTGGCGAGCCCTTCGGGCTGCCTCATCGGCTCGACGGCGGCACGATTCCCATGAGGCGCATGTAGGTGATCAGGTTGCCGTAGTGCAGGTTGCTGTGGGCGATGTTCTCGGTGAGTGGGTCGACGTCTCCGCCGCTCGCATACACCGCGGTACAGCCGTCGAGCGCCTGCTTGAGCTTCGGCGCCAGCGTCGCCTTGTCGGTGGCGCCCTTCTCCACGGGATCCGACCACTGAACCTGCTTGCCGGATCCCGCCGCGCAATAGTAGTTGAAGGCATCGGCGACGTGGCCGATGATCTGTCCGAAACTGCGGACGTCTTTGGAGGGACGGTAGTTGTACTTGTCAGCCGGGACCAGCTCCGCCGACTTGCTGATCCAGTCGCTGACCAGCCCGAACTGCTTGCGCAGCGCGGCCGCGGCATCTCCCGGCGACGCTGCCACCGTTTCCGTTCCCACCTTCGAGAGCCGGAAGCTGCCCGTCTTGTTTCCGTCGCTGACCCGTCCCATCGCCATGCCGTTGATCGCGGTGCCTTCCAGGACGAAGGGTGCTCCGCCGTTGGTGGGGGTCAGCTCGATCCGGATGGCTCCGGTGGTTCCGTCGAAGCTTCCGGTCTTGAAGGTGGCGGGAGCCGCGCTGGTCACCGCGCCGCTCAGCGCCCCTGCTTCGAATTTGAGCTCGAACTTGAGGGGAAAACGGTTCACGAGGTCGAGACCGATATCGCCGGTCCAGGTACCGGAGATCGGATCGGCCTGGGCCGCGAGCGGCGCAGCGGCGCCGAGCAGCGTGGTGGCCACCAACAAGCGTGTGATTTTCATGACATGCGCTCCTTGAGTAGTGCGTCGGCTTCCGGATATCCGGAGGGATACTTCACACTGTCGAGCGTGGCGCCGGCGTCGAGCAGAGCGCGGATCGGCTCGAGCGAGCGCCACTCGGTCCAGTAGGACTCGGTGCAGCCTTTCAGGCACATCGCGAGGGGGGTGTTGCCGTTCGCGTCTTTGGCATTCACGGGAGCTGCGCGCTGCAGCAGCAGCGTGAGCCCCTCGAGATCGAGCATCCACGCGGCGATGTGGAGCGCGGTGCTGTCCTTGGTGATGCCGAAGTAGCCATAACCCGGGTATCGCGCGTCCACCGGGATGCCGAGGTCGAGCAGGTGCCGGACTCCCGCGGTGTTGCCACCGATCTCGAATTCGCCGAGCCACTTGCCGCCCTGATGCAGGAGCTCGGTCACCAGTCCCGGCTCGGCGGCCGTGAGGGAATGGATGCGTGCGCTGTCATCGCGTGCGCAGGCGGCGAGCAGCCGGTCGAGCCCCTCAAGCGCGATCGGCACCCTGCGGCGCTCGAGCTCCGCGAGGATGTCGCCGCGGCCTTTGCGGGCCGCGCGCTGCACTCCGGTTGATCCGTCTTCCGCGAGCAGGGGATCCGCCCCATGGTAAAGCAACAGCTTGATGATGGGGAGGCCGTTGCCCCGCTCGATGGCGTGGTCCAGCGGTTGCGGCCACTGCTCGCTCTCCCGCGCGTAGCTGGCGCCATGCTCGAGCAGCCAGCGCGCACCCTCCTCGTCATGCCAGTCGAGCTTGCGGACCAGCATCAGGTGCAGGTCTTTCGCGCTCAGCCTGCCGGTCTCGACCACCAGCTGCATCGCACGGCTGTCGTGGCCTTCGGGTGAGTGATAGACCACTTCCACATCCGTCGGGTCGGCGCCGCGCTCGAGCAGCAGGCGGGTTAGCTCGGGGTGGTGCGCCACCCCCGCCGCGCCATAAAGCGCCGTCTCGAACTCTCCCTCGTTCCAGAAGCCGCTGTTGGGGTTCGCGCCGGCATCGAGCAGCGCGGTCGCCGCCTGGAGGAAATCCCCCGACCGGGCCGGGTCGAGCCGCAAGTACTTGGAGAGACAGAGATAGACGAGCGGCTCGCCGCCGAACGGCGGGGCCTGCGCGCGGATCAGCGCCGGATCCCCGGCGAGAAAGCGCCGCACCGCCTCCGGGTCGCCGAGCACCGCGGCGGTGTGAATGTCGCTGCGGCGAAGCTCGGGGTGCTCCGCGAGCAGCGCTTCGGCCCGGGTCAGGTTTCCGTGCCAGGTGGCGTCGTGCAGGAAGGCGCCGCGCGGATCGGTCGGGCGCGTCATGCCTTCACTCCGAGTGCGGCCCGCATCCGCGGATCTTCGCGAAGCCGCTCGTTCTCCTCGAGCCACTTGGGGTCGATCGTGGCGCCCGCGGCGATCAACTGGGCGACGACCGTGTAGTAATCCGCCTGCTCGCCCGGCGGCCGCGCTCCCTGCCAGCCATAAAGCGCCCAGCCCAGCGGCGTGCCATCGTAGCTCTGGTCTCTCGCGTTGACGGGAGCTCCCCGAGCAAGGAGCACGGAGACGGTGTCGGCATGGGCGCCGAGGGCCGCCCAGTGGAGGCCGGTCTGCCCGTTGTGCGGCAGGCGCGCGTCGATCGCCGTGTGCTGGAGCAGATAGTCGACCACCGCGGTGCGTCCAAATTCGCAGGCCCAGGCGAACCCGGCGATGAGCTGTTCCTGGGTTGCGCCGCGAATCAAACTGCCGTCGGGTCCAAAGAAGCTGCGCACCACCTCGAGCCGGCCGACTCCGGCGGCTTCCTCGAGGTCGAGCGGGGCACCTCGGTTCGCGAGGAATTCGGCCGCGGCGCCGCGACCATTGGCCAGGCAGCCGCGAATGCCGCCATTCCGGGCCCCGTGGGCGAGCAGGACGTCGAGGATGGCGTTCTGGAGTCCGGCGAGCCAGGGATGAATGCTGGTCGCCACCAGGCCGAGGGTGGTGGAGCCGCCGCCGTACATGCCGGCGGTCGCATCGACCTCGGCACCGGCCGCAAGGAGAAACTTCGTGAGCTCGACGGCATTGGGCGGAGTTTTCTGACGAAAGCCTTCGACCCCGTTGGCGCCGATGTAATGCAGGAGGGTGGCGTGGTGGCGACGCACCGAGCGAGCGCGGATGAGCGCGGGATCGTCCTTGAGGAGCGCCCGCAACGTCGCGAGATCACCGGTGATCATGGCTTCCACGGCCATCTCGAAGCGCGCCGTCGCGGAAGTGGGGTCCTGCAGCGCCGCGCGAAAGCCGAGGTAGTCCGCGTAGCGCTCGAATTGCTGTTCCCGGGCGATGATCTGCTCCGCCGTCCCGGTGTAATGGGGACCGGGACCCTCCGGCACATAGGGCGGTGCCCCGTAGGTCTCGGCGAGCGGCTGGTGTTCGGCGAGGAGGCCGTCGAGGGCAGCCACGTCCCCCGCGATGACGGCGCGCTCCGCCGCGGCGAACATCTCGCTCAGAGGTAACGCAGCCACGGGTCACTGCGCCGGGCCTTGAGCCCGGCGAACCACCGGCACGGGAAATAGAGCAACACGACCGCGATGGCGAAGACGAGGTAGAGCAGGGGAAGGCTCCACTGATAGCCGGGTGGAACCTCCGGGGGATTCAGCGGATGATTGCCGAAGAGCCAGGAGAGCGCCTGCGGCGTGCGGACCAGAGCGACGAGCAGGGCGAGCAGATGAATCAGCGGGATGTGCAGCAGGTAGTAGAACAACGGCACGCGCCCGAAGACGGCGAGGCGATCGGCCCACCAGCCGCTCGCGCGCTCGAGCGCGGGGACGAGGGCGACGATGGGGCCGAGCGTCATCAGCAGAAACAGCAGCGACGCGGGGTACTTGTTGGTGGCGAGGAAGCTCAGCGGTCGCGCGGGATTCCAGGGGCGCGGATCGCCGTAGAGGTTGAAGCCCCGGAGCACCAGGAAGAGCAGGATCGCTCCGCCGCCCCAGACGAGGCAGCGGGTGCGGCGCTCGCTGGGGCTGCGCTCGAACCAGCTACCGAAAGCGTAGCCCAGCGCCATGACCCCGATCCACGGAACGATGACGTACAGCACGGCCAGCGGCCCGATACCCCCTCCAAAATAGAGCAGCTGCCAGAGCGGGGCCGCGGCGGAATGCCGCGCCGCTTCGGCGAATCCGGGGATCGTGTCGCTCAGGTTGTGCAGCGCGACGAGCCCGAGGCCGAACCCGCCCACCGCCCGGAGCGGGAGCCGGATCAGCAGGCCGAGCAGGATCATGCACCAGCCGAGCATCCAGATTACACCGGCGAGCAGGTAGTGGGCGTAGTCGAGGTTGAAGGTCCAGGCCAGCCGCAGCACGGTGAGCTCGAGCAGGATGAGCCAGGCGCCGCGGCGCACCAGAAAGCGGGTTAGGGCAGCCGGGTTATCCAGCTTGCGCCCGTAGAGGTACGCCGCGGTCCCCGCCAGGAAGACGAAGCCCGGCGCGCAGAAGTGGGTGACCCAGCGGGTGAAGAAGACGCCCGGGGTCGGTCCTCCCGCGGGCACGCCGGCGTAGACCCGCACGTGGTCGATGGCCATGAGGACCATGATCGCGCCGCGCACGACGTCGAGCGCGACGATGCGCGGGCGGCCGGGGGCGAGGGATGCCGGAGTCACACCGCTAGTATGCAGCGGCGCCGGCTCTCGTGGAGTTCGGGTCTGGTATGCGCCGTGTATGGGAGTTGTCAGGCCTCAGGCCTGCGGCCTATCTCTCGAGGCGATAGCCCACCTTCCACACCGTCCGTATGTGCCGAGGCTCGGCGGGGTCGGGCTCCAGCTTGCGGCGCAGCTCGGCGATGTGGATGTCCACGGTGCGGGAGACCACCCCGCT
>CAYNNS010000147.1:0-7582 GCA_964398345.1 uncultured Gemmatimonas sp.
ACCGAGATAGCGTAGCCGTTGTCCTCGATCAGATACAGCAACGGCAGCTGCAGATTGCAGGCGGAGTTGAGCGCCTCCCAGAACTCCCCTTCGCTGGTGGTGCCGTCGCCCGCCGAGACGTACACCAGCTCATCGGCTTTGCTGCGCTCCTCCCGTTCCGGGATCGCCTCGATGCGCGAATACCGGAGCGTCGCCTCGGCGGCGCCGACAGCCTGAAGGAATTGGGTGCCCGTGGGGCTGGAATTGGAGACGATGTTGAGGTCCTTGTGTCCCCAATGCGACGGCATCTGGCGGCCACCGGAGTTGGGATCATCCGCCGCGCCGACCGCGGAAAGCAGCTGCTCGGTCGCCGTCATGCCAAGGCCGAGGCAGAGCGCGCGATCCCGGTGGTAAGGGCAGACGCGGTCGTAGCCGGGGGGGGGCGGTTTCGAGGCGGCCACACGAACGGCCTCGGGACCGGCCCCGGAGATCTGACAGAAGATCTTGTTCTGACGCTTGAGCTGGATTTCGCGATCGTCGAGCCGGCGGGCCAGCAGCATCAGCCGGAACATCTCGAGCAGCTCGCCTTTCTCGAGGCGCGCGCTCGGCCGGGTTCGGGAAGGGGCTGGTCGGGTAGCCATTCGCTGAGCAAAGATAACAATTGGGGAAGTCTACGAACGGCTTGGAGCACAGCGCGGACCGCGGTGCGCGGTTGAATGGTTGCAACAGGCTGGCATCACCACCAGCACAGCAGAGCTGCAGCCGTTTGCGCCACAGCCTCTAAAACGCTTAATAACAATACAGTATGAGCCAGGAATCATTCTGGAACCAGACAGAGATAGTTTGGTCTGGCAATTGCTTTTGTTATCGGTACACTGCTCAAGTAAGGGCAAGAGAATGTCAGGTTCTGTTACAGTTCAACCCAAGCGGCCCGCCGGATTCACCATCATGGAGCTCATGCTGGTAATCACGGTCATTGGTATCCTCGCCGCTGTCTGCATGCCGAGGATCTCGCAAATCATCACCCGTGAAGGTGCGAATCAGGCCGCAGGTGTGGTGGCCAATGATCTCGAATACTCGGTTTCGCTCGCCGCGCGGCAACGCAAGCCGGTTCGCGTGGCATGCGACTGCACCAATGGTCTCTACACCGTGAGCGATCGCAGCACCGGCAACGTGATTTTCCGTCGTCGCATTGGCGGCGACAACGGCGGCCTCAATCTGACTACGCTGAGCTTCTCGCTGACGCCCGTCGACATCTTCCCATCGGGCCTCACGACCGGCGCGCTGACCGTCACCGTGACCGCGACCAATTCCTCGCGCCAGGTGACGATGAGCACCGCTGGCTTCGTGAGGGTGGTGCGATGACCACCGGAACCAGGAGCGGCCGGCAGGGGTTCTCCCTGGTCGAGATCCTCGTCACCATCGTGCTCATCGCCGTCGCCCTGATGTGCCTGATGCCGGTGGCCATGCGGGTCGCGCGGCAGGGAGCGCTGGCGACGGTCTCCGCGCAGCGCACCGCGGCGCTGGCGGGAGAGGTCCAGCGGGTTGAGCAGCTGGCTTTCACGTCGCTGAGCACCGGGACGAGCTGCACCGACTATCCCACGGCCGACTTCGCCCATACCACCTGCATTACGGTGAGCAGCCTCGACGCCACCGACAAGCAGGTGAGCGTGGTGGTGACGCCCTATCAGGGCGGCGTACCCGACACCACCACGGTGACCGTGAGCAGCAGCACACGGTACAACCCGCTCAAGCCATGAGCCGCCGCCGCGCCGGCTTCACCTTCATCGAGCTCCTGATCGGGCTCGTCGTCACCGCCATCGTGGCCGGAGCCATGATCCGGCTCATCATGACCGATCTGCGCTTCGCGGAAGATCGCGAGGCCTGGCGCACGGCGCGGCAAGCGGCGCGGGGTGGGTTCGCCATGCTCACCGCCGACCTCCGCATGGTTGAAACCACCGGCGGGGTCGAGGCTGCCTCCGCGGACGGCAAGGACCTCACGGTGCGGATTCCCTACGCCATCGGCGTGCTGTGCGCCACCAACGGATCCACTTCCACGGTAAGTCTGATGCCGGTCGATTCGGCGATGTACGCGCAGACGGGACACTCCGGCTTCGCGTGGCGCAATGACACTACGGCGGCCTACACCTACGTCGGCGGTGGCACCCGCGGCTCAGGATCGGCCATCGTGTGCACGCTCAACGGCATTCAGGTGGTGACCGGAGGCACAGTCGTGAGCTTGACTGGAGCGATTCCCTCAGCGCGGCCAGTCGGCACCGTGCTTTTTCTCTATCGCCGGATCCGCTACGAGCTCAAGGCCTCGACCCAGATGGTGGGACAGACCGCGCTCTGGCGCACCCCGCTCAGCTCCGGCACGGGAGAAGAGCTGGCCGCTCCGTTCGCCTCGACCGCCCGCTTCCGATATTACGTCGGCACCACCGCGACGCCGCAGGAAACGGTGCCTTCGCCGCTGTCGTCCATGACCGGCCTGGAGCTGGCCTTCGACGGCCAGAGCGATCGCACTCCACGCATGAGCACGACCGGGCCCAAAGTGGTCCAGTTCTCCAGCTCCCTCTTTTTCCAGAACGTGATGCCATGACCCGGAACACTCTGCGCCGGTGGAACGCCAGTGAGCGCGGGAGCGCGTTCCTGCTCGCCCTCCTTTTCATCGTGCTGTTGTCTTTCGGAGCGATTGCCGGCCTGAGCCGGATCAGCGCCGAGCGTCGCAGCACCGTCAACATGGCCGCGGAAGTGGATGCCTACGCCACGGCGCGGGCGGCGCTCGGGAAGTTTTTTGCCGCGACGACGAGCGCCCCGGGAGCCAGCCTGGATACCACCATCACCGGGCTCCCCGGCGGCTCGGCGACGGTGCAGGTGCGGCGGTTACGGGCAGCCTCCGCGACGCTTCCGGCGCTGTACGTGGTGCGCGCCTACGGGATCTATAGCAGTGCCAGGCGCTACGATGCCAATCAACCATCGGCGGAGCGCTCGGTCGCACAGCTCGCGACCTGGGAACCGGGTTCCATGAACGTGTACGGCGCCTGGACCAGTCTGACCGGACTCAACAAGAACGGCGGGTCAGGAACGCTCGCGGGCGCCGATCAGTGTGGCGTCATGCCTGACGTGGCGGGCGTCGCCGTGCCGACCACGGCCGCGGATGCAGGCCCGGGCTACGATCAGAACGGTGGCGGCTCCGTTCCCACCGGGACTCCAGCGATCGCCTATCCCGCCGCGACTCCGGCCGCGTTTGGCACCGTGCTGCAGCTCGACTGGCCCTCGATCGTCAACGGCGGTGCCATCAAGTTTGATTACACGCTAACCGGAACGACCGGCTGGCCGTTGCTGGCCTTCGCACTGAGCTGGCCCTCGATCTACGTCAACAACAGCACGACTCTGAGCCTCGGGCCCACGGAGTCCGGCCGCGGGTTGCTGGTGGTGCGCCACGATCTCACCCTCAACGGCAGTTTCTCCTGGGACGGCATCATCCTGGTGGGCGGCGTACTGACCAGCAACGGTAACCAGACCGTACAAGGCTCGGTGGTGACGGGCTTGAACCTGAAGCTGGGAGAAACCGTTGGCACGTCGGACGTCGGCAACGGTAACAAGACCTTCCGCTACAACAGCTGCTACGTAAAGAGTGCGCTGACCTCAGTCGGAGCCCTCACCCCGATGACCAACGCCCGCCTCGACAACTGGCCGGGGTACTAGGGTCTTCGATAGACGACTCTCCCGCCGACAATCGTCGCCACGACCTTCGCCTGCTCGATCTGGGTCGGGTTGCCGCGGGTGAGGTCCCGGTCCAGCAGCACCAGGTCCGCCAGCATTCCCGGTTTCAGCACGCCACGCCGGTGCTCGGCGAACTGCGCAAAGGCGTTATTCGCCGTGTAACAGCGTAGCGCCTCTTCAACAGAGATCTTCTGCTCGGGCACCCAGCCCTCGGGATTCTTGCCATCGAGCGTCTGCCGGGTTACTGCCGCCTGGATTCCTGCAAGCGGATCGAGCGGTGCCACGGTCCAGTCCGATCCAAACGTCAGCCGGGCTCCGCTGCCGAGCAGCGAGCGAAACGCATAGGTGCCCTTGATCAGCTCGGGCCCGATGCGTTTGGCGGCCCAGCGGCCGTCGTCCGCCTCGTGGTACGGCTGCATGGAAGGGATCACGCCGAGCGCGGCGAAACGCGGGATATCCTGGGCGCGCAGGTGCTGGGCGTGCTCGATACGGAAACGGCGGTCGCGGGCTCCATGGACCCGGGCCACGCTGTCGTAGATGTCGAGCAACAGGGCGTTGGCGCGATCGCCGATGGCATGCACCGCCACCTGCAGCCCGGCCGAATCGGCGGCGCCGATCCAGCGCCGCAGCGAGTCCTCGGGCGTGACGAAGAGCCCGCGCGTGGTCGGCGCATCGCGATACGCCGCGAACATCAGCGCGGTGGTCGAGCCCAGCGACCCATCGACGAAACCCTTCACGCCCGCGCTGCGAATCCAGTCGTCGCCGGGGCCGTGAACGCGCAGCGAGTCGGCCATGCTGCGCCACTCGGCAAGCGGGATGTAGTTGACGACCCGCAGCGTCAGGGCGCCGCGACTCCGAGCCCGTTCCAGCGCGGCGATGTCCGCCCAGCTGGTGCTCACACTCGACACGCTCGTGACGCCCCGCGACGCGGCGTGGGCCATGGCGCGTGCGAGCGCGGAGTCGAGCTGCGAGGGGGAAGCCGCCGGAATGACGGCGTACACCGGATTCATCGCCTCGTCCTTGAGCACTCCGAGCAGCTCCCCGTCCTTGCGCCGGACAATGCTGCCGCCCGGAATCTCCTTCGCGTTGCGGTCGAGCTTGGCGGCGGCAAGCGCGAGTGAGTTTGCCAGCGCCATGTGACCATCGAGCCGGTTCACGAACACGGGATTCCTGGGCGTCGCCGAATCGATCCAGGCGCGATCGGGGAGGGGCGCGCCGGGCCATTTCTCGTGATCCCAGTCCCCACCGGTGATCCACTCGCCGGGCTGCAGCGTCGCGGCGAAGGCCTTGATCCGCCGCGTGAACTCCTCCGGTGTGGCCGCGTCGCGCAGATCGACGCTGGCCAGCTGGAAACCCCCGCTCAGCAGGTGGACGTGATCGTCGACGAAGCCGGGTACGATGAAGCCGTTCGGCACGGCAACCACCGTCGTCTTCCCGCCGACGAAACCCGCGATGGCACCGCTGTCGCCGAGGGCGAGAATGCTGTCCCCGCGCACGGCGATGGCGGCTGCGTAGGGCGTCACCGAGTCGCCGGTCCAGGTGCGGCCATAGAGCACCAGATCGGCGGTGGGGGCGGTGCGGCAGTGCGAGAGTGCCGCGGTCAAGCCCGCTGCCACCCACGCGAGTGGCGCAATCCGGACTCTCATGGGCGGAAACTCGCGAGCCGGCGCAGGGCCTCGAGCTTTTCGATCGCGCTGGTGCCTTTCGCCGGCGCGGCGGGCGTCACCGCAAAGAGATCGCGAATATCGAGCAGGATCTCCAGCATCAGCTGATCCCGCATGTACGCATTATCGAGGTCCGTCATCCGGACCTTGTCCTCCGCGGCTCTGGCGCGGTCGTAGCTCTCGCGGTAGATGGTCTCCAGATTGGCCAGAATACGGTCGCGGCTGCGCATAGGAGCAAGACTGAGGGGTGAGGATGGAGGCAAAGTATACTTGAGAACCATGTCTCTCACCGAATCGCAGCAACGGGTCGACCGCTGGGTCTCCCAGTTCGCGGAAGGGTACTTCCATCCGCTCACCAACCTCGCCAGGCTCACCGAGGAGGTGGGTGAGCTCGCGCGCGAGCTGAATCACCGGTTCGGGCAGAAGACCAAGAAGCCCGGCGAGCCTGACGGCGACCTCGCGATGGAGCTCGCCGACATTCTCTTCGTGCTGATCTGCATCGCCAACCGCGAGGGCATCGATCTGCAACAGGCGTTCGACCGGATGCTGCGGAAAGTCGAGCAGCGGGACGCCGAGCGGTGGACCCGGAAGCCAGAGCGGCGTCCGTAACGGTTGGAGGAGCAACGTCAGCGTCGCAGCGGGGCTCGCGCGGCGGGCCGCTCTCGACGCGGCCAGTGGTGACCCGCCTTACTCCCAGTCCCGGGGGGCCTGCAGCAGCTCATCGAGCAGGACGCGATAACTGGCGTAACGCTCGCGATGGATCGCGCCCTGCTCGACCGCGGCGCGGACCGCGCACCCGGGTTCGGCGCGGTGCGAGCAGTCGGGGAACTTGCAGCGCTCGAGCGGGTCGCGCAGCTCCGGGAAGCAGCGCGCCAGCTCGCGCGGCTCGATGCCCCAGAGGCCCACCTCGCTGAACCCCGGCGTATCGACCAGCCAGCCTCCCTCCTGGAGTGGCACCAGCACCGCCGAGACCGTGGTGTTGCGTCCGCGGCGGATGCGGGCGCTGATCTCACGGGTGGAGAGCGCGAGCCCCGGCTGCAGCCGGTTGAGCAGGGTGGACTTGCCGACGCCCGACGGTCCGGTCAGCAGCGATTCCCTGCCGCGGAGCTCGGTGAACAGCGCGTCGAGCCCCGCGCCGGTCCGGGCGCTCACGCGGTGGACCACATAACCCGCGCGTTCGTAGCGCTCGGCCAGCCCGCCGCCCCGGTCGAGCTCGATCTTGTTGAGCACCAGCGCCACCGGGATCTCATTGGCTTCCGCGATGGCGCAGAGCCGGTCGATGAGCTGGGGCACGGGCGCGGGATCGGCGGCGGCCGCCACCACGAACACGCGGTCCAGGTTCGCGGCCACCGGGCGATTGCCGCGGCCCGTCGGCGTGCGCCGCTCCAGCAGATTGCGGCGCGGCTCCACGCCGGCGATGCCGCGCACCCCGCGCCGGTCGCCCTCATCCAGCGTGACCCGATCGCCGACCACCACCCGATCGGTGGCGTCGCGCCGGGCCTTGCCGCGCAGCACCGCGGTCACCTCACCGCCCTGGGTCGCGATGCGAAAGTGACCACCCACCCGCGCCAGCACGAGACCGCTCCCGCTCACCAGTCCTCCGGCCGGGCCGCGATCGCGGCGTCCAGAGCGGCTTTGACGTCATAGAGCGAGAGCACCTTGAGGCGGCCTTCGGCCTCCTCGGGGGTCCGGCCCCAGGCGAGCGGCGGCGATTCGACCGTTCCGGTCGGCCGGTCACCGGCCGCGTTCCACCTCACGAACAGCAGGGCCGCGCCGAAGCGGCCGCGCTCGTCGTGCTCTTCATCCACCCAGATCGCGACGGAGTAGGCCTGCCCGTCACTGCCACCGAACGCGGGCGCGCGCTCGTGTTTGGCGAGATATCCGCCCAGCGTGACCTCAGGCTCCACCGGCACCCCGCGGCAGGCGCAGCGACGCCACGCAACCTTTCCGGTCGCTGCGGTTGCGCAGCGTAATCCCTCCACCATGCGCTTCCACGACCTGGCGGCAGAACACCAGTCCGATGCCGGAGCCGCTCGGCTTGGTGGTGAAAAACGGAACGAAGAGGTTGCCCGGCGAAGGAAGCCCCGGCCCCTCGTCCCGCACCGCCACCTCCACGGTGCCGTCCTGCGCGGTCCAGGAGATGTCGACGCCGCCCCCCGTCTCCTGCGCCGCTTCGAGCGCGTTGGTCAGCAGATTGATGAGGACCTGATCGA
>CAYNNS010000148.1:0-395 GCA_964398345.1 uncultured Gemmatimonas sp.
CGGCCCACTCGAACATGTCGACGATGATCTTGAGCGCCGGCTCCGGCGGATAGATCCACGCGTGCTGGGCCATGTACTCCTTGAGGATGTCGTTCTGCACCGTCCCCTGAATCCGGGAGAGATCGACGCCCTGGCGCTCGGCGGCCGCGACGTAGAAGCAGAACAGGATCGCGGCGGGGCCATTGATCGTCATCGAGGTGGAGACCCGGTCGAGCGGAATCCCCGCAAACAGGTCTTCCATGTCCTTGAGGCTCGAGATCGCCACGCCGCACTTGCCCACCTCGCCTTCGGACCGCGGGTGGTCCGAGTCGTAGCCCATCAGCGTCGGAAACTCGAAGGCCACCGAGAGGCCGCTTTGCCGCTGGCCCAGCAAGAACTGCTATCTGCGTGTGGTG
>CAYNNS010000148.1:405-7541 GCA_964398345.1 uncultured Gemmatimonas sp.
GCCCCCCTGCCCCTGGGGGGGGGGGGGTCCCGGGTCTTATCCCATCAGGGTGGGAAAAGCGAACGCGACGGAAAGTCCGGTTTGCCCGCGGTGCAGCGGGAACTTGTAGGGGCGATTGGTGTCCTGGGCGGTGCCGAACCCGGCGAATTGCCGCATGGTCCAGGGCCGCCCGGGGAACATGGTGGGATGGATCCCGCGGGTATAGGGATAGAGCCCGGGCAGCTCGTCGCCCTCGCCGTCGCGAGGCGCCAGGTCGAGGCGGGTGTACACCGGCTGAACTTCACGCCCCGAGACGGAGGTGAACTCGATGCCCTGGCGCAGCGGCTGCTGCGCAGAGAGCGCGCGCCACGCGGCGACTTCAGCTCTCAGGCGCTCGAGCTCCTCGGCCGCGCTCACACGCGGGCTCCTTCCTTGAGTCCCATCACGATCTCATTGGCGAGGTCGTAAGGGCTGAGCTTACCCTCGACTACTTCCTCGATCCGTTCTCCCAGCAGCTCTTCCGCTCGGGTCTCGTTCCAGATCCAGCCGTGCATCGTCCGATCCACCACTTCCCGGGTCCGCGCGGCGAAGCGCTTGCGGCGCCGGGTCGCGAGCTCGCCATGCTGCTCCATCCACATATGGTGCCGTTCGAGGGCATTGGCCAACTCTTCTATCCCGGTACCCGTCGTGGCTGTCGTGAGAATGACGGGAGGTTCCCAGGAGTTCTGTGGCTCTGCCCCCCTCCCCGCCTGCCCGTCTGCCCGCCCGTGATGCGCCCGCATCCCGCGAAAGGCGTTACCGCGACGAATCGCCTGGGTGATCTCGATTTCCCGCGCCAGGTTTGCGGCGCCGGGACGGTCCGCCTTGTTGACGCAGAAGGTATCCGCCAGCTCCATCACCCCGGACTTGAGCGCCTGGATTCCATCGCCCGATTCCGGCACCAGGACCAGCACGGTGCTGTCGGCCATGGTCGTCACCGCGAGCTCCGACTGTCCCACGCCCACCGTCTCGATCAACACGCGATCGAAACCGAACGCATCGAGGACGTCGCACACCTCGCGCGTGCTGGTCGCGAGGCCGCCGAGCGACCCGCGCGTCGCCATGGAACGGATATAGACGCCCTGATCGAGGGCCACGGCTTCCATCCGGATCCGGTCGCCGAGCAGCGCGCCGCCCGAGGCGGGACTGGTGGGATCGACCGCGACGACGGCGACGGTCAACCCCTGGCTGCGCCAGTACTGCACCAGTTGCCGGGTCAGGGTGGACTTTCCCGCTCCAGGCGGCCCGGTCATCCCGATCCGACGGGCTCGACCAAGGCGTGGGTGCAACGCCGCGAGCAAACGCTCGAACCCCGGCCTCGCGTTTTCGACCAGGGAAATCGCCCGGGCCAGCGCGGCCGTGCGTCCACTCTCGAGCTCGGCGAGCAAGACAGCAGGGTCCATGGCTAGCAAGGTATCAGAGCGCTAGAGCAAGAGCCAACCGCCGAGACCCAGCAGCAATGCGAACCCGCAGACGTCGGTAAACGTGGTCACGAAGACAGAAGAAGCGATCGCTGGATCGATGCCCAACCGTTCCAGCAGCAGCGGGATGAAGGCACCGGCAAACCCGGCGACGAACAGGTTGCCGACCATGGCCAGCGAGACCACGACGCCCAGCATCGGGGGCTGGTGAAAGGCCAGCGCGACCAGTGCGACGACGATGCCGTTGGCGATGCCGCAGGCCAGACCGACCATGACTTCCTTGCCGATCACCGCCAGGAACCGGGAGGGCGCGATCAGCCCGAGCGCGAGACGTCGCACCGTCACCGCGAGCGCCTGGGTGCCGGCGTTGCCGCCCATCCCGGAAATGATCGTCATCCAAGCCGCGAGCGCCGGAAGCGCACGGACCACATCGGTGAACAACGCGACGACCGCGGCGGCGACGAACGCCGTCAGCAGGTTGACGAGCAGCCACGGCAGCCGCGTCTTGACTGCCTGAAACCAGCGGGCGCCGAGATCCTCCTCGGCCGACACGCCGCCGAAGCGCAGCAGGTCTTCCGTGGCTTCCTCTTCGACCACGTCACTCACGTCGTCGAAGGTGATCCGTCCCAGCAGCCGGCGATCGCGGTCCACCACGGGGATGCTCGGCACGTTGTAGCGCGCCATGAGCCGGGCGACTTCCTCCTGATCCACCTCGGGGGCCACGGTCACCACCGGCTCCTGCATCAGCTCTCGAACCGGTCGCTCGGGAGCACCCAGGACGAGATTCTTGAAGCCCAGCACGCCGCTGAGCCGGCGCTGCTGATCCAGCACGTACGTCTCGGTGAAGTCCTCGACCGCCTCGGCCTGCCTGCGGATGCTCTCGATGGCGTCGTTGACCGTCGCATCCTGTTCGACGGTGACCATCGCCCCGGTCATCAGGCCGCCCGCCGTATCGTCGGCGTACTGCAGCAGCTGCTCGACGGTGCGGCGCTCCTCGAAGTCGACTTGGGCGAGAATGCGCTGCTGCAGCTCCGGCGAGAGCTCGCCGAGCAAGTCGGCGGCATCGTCGTCGGGCATTTCTTCGACGATGTCCGCGGCCTGTTCCGGCGACAGCGCGGCCAGGGTGTCCTCGGCGTGCGCCGGCGCGGGCATCTCGATCAGCGCTTCACCGGTCAGGTCGGGAGGCAGCAGCTTGGCGATTTCGACCCGCTCGTCCTCGTCCGCGAGCGCCAGCACGTCGGCGAGGTCGGCGGGGTCGAGCATCCGGGCGCGCGCGAGGAATTCGCTCACCTTCCCTTCGCGCAACAGGACGATGAGCGACCGCAGCGGCGGCGGTTGGATCATGCGGGACGGTCGAGCGCGAGCGGAATCGGCGTTCCCCGGCGGATCAGCACCCGTTCGACCCGCACTGGCGAGGCGAGCAGCACATCCAGCTCGAGCCCGCGGATGAGGAAGCGCTCGCCGCTCGAGGGGAAGCGGCCCGCCAGCTCTACCAGTCGGCCGCCGATCGTGGTGGCCTGGCCCGACGGGAGCTCGATGCCGAAGCGGGCTTCGATTTCACCCACCGGCGTGCTCCCCTCGGCTTCGAGCAGCTCGGGACCCGCCGCAGGCGCGGCGGGCTCGGCCGGCACGTCCTCGTCGACGATCTCCCCCACCAGCGCCTGCAACAAGTCGTCGAGCGTCACGATGCCCAGCGTTCCGCCGAATTCATCGAGGACCACGGCGAGGTGCCGCCGCTCGCGTTGCATCTCGAGCAGGACGTCGCTGCAGGGCCGCCCCGCCGGCACCACGGCCACCGGCCGGACTGGCAGCGGGTCGCCGGGCCGCAGCCGGAAGAGGTCGAAGTAATACAAAATCCCCACGATTTGTTCCGGCGTGCCGCGATAGACCGGAAGCCGGCTGTAGCCGGTCTGGATGAAGGCCTGGCGGACCTCTTCCACCGATGCTTCTTCCGGGATCGCCACGAGGTCGGTGCGCGGAGTCATCACCTCCCGGACCGTCCGGTGCGAAAAGCTGATCACACCGCCCACCTGCAGCAGCTGTTCGTCGGGCCCCGCCCCCGCGGCGGCGCGCTCGCGGCCCAGCTCGACGATCAGCGAATCGACGCGTACGGAGGGGGCGGGCAGAATGGCCGCGAGAACGGCAGACCAGCGACGCAGCACGGGGTGCAGCCGCTCCGCGACGCGCGGAGCGCGGCGCCGCGTGAGCCAGCGCGGCAGCACGTAGCCGCTCAGCAGCACGGCGGGGAGGGCCACGACGACGAGCAGAGCGACGAACGTGGCGAGTCGCGCCCCGGCAAACATCGCCGGAAACACCGCACCGAGAATCGCGATTCCGAGCGTCGTGGTGACGGACGCCGCGGCGAGATCCCGCTCGAGAGGTGGCAGCCAGGCGAGCGACTCGGCGCCGCCGCGGAGGCGGCGCGCGACCGCGTCGGCGAGCAGGCTGCGGCTCGAGGCAATCAGCGCGGCCGCCGCCGTCGCACCGAAGACGGTGAGCACGAGCCCGAGCAACGTGAGCGCCCAGAGCATCAGTCGCCCGCTTCCGTGGAGCTCGCGGCCTCCTGTCGCAGCACCTGAGCGAGCGTCACCCGCCGGACCCGGCGCCGCACGACCTGGTCCACCGTCAGCCGAAATCCCTCGAGCTCGAGAACCTCGCCGGCACGCGGCACCCGACCGAACAGGGCGAGCACCAGTCCGCCGACGGTGCTCACGTCCTCCCGGGCGAAATTGTGCCCGACCTCGGCTTCGAGGGCAGCGAGCGGAGCATCGCCCTGGACCGCCCAGCCTCCTTCGGGCAGACGCTGCACCGGGGCGACCTCATCGGTGTCATACTCGTCGCGAATCTCACCCACGACCTGCTCCAGGACGTCCTCCAGCGTGAGAATCCCCGACGTCCCGCCGAATTCGTCGACCACGACGACGAGGTGGCTGGCGCTGCGCTGGAAATCGCGGAGCTGGCGATCGAGCGTCTTGGCTTCGGGGACGAAGCCGACGCTGCGGATCAGGGGGTGCCAATCGGGGGGCCCGACTTCAGGGCCGAGTCCGGGCAGCAGGTCCTTGGCGTAGATCACGCCGGTGACCGAGTCGGGGTCGCCGTCGATCACGAGCAGCCGCGAATGCTCGGCGCGCCGGAAGGTCTCGATGACCTCATCCCGGGAGACGGAAAAGTCGACCGACATGATGTCGAGCCTGGGCGTCATGACCTCCGCCACGGTCATGTGGGCCAGGCCAAGAATCCCCGTCATGCGTTCGCGTTCGCTCGGTCCGGTCGGGCCGGGGCCGCTGCCACTGCGGCGAAACCCGCGGTCCATCCAGGCGACCATGGCCAGGAACGGCTTGAGGACCGCGAGCGTGTGCTGCACGAAGCGACCGTTAAAGGGCACCAGGCCCGGCTCGATGGTGGCGAAGACTCTGGGCAGCAGCTCGCCGAGGATCCACACCAGCGAAACCGCGATACTGAAGCGCACCAGCGCCACGTGGACCGGCCAGGCCCACCACGACACCGCCGTCGCCGCGAGGGCGGCGGCCATCGCCAACAGCCCGAGGTGGATCACGTGCAGGCTGCGCGCTGGCGCAAGCTGACCCCGGCCGACGGGCTCGCTCGGACTCAGCAGGCGTGACACGCCGGCGTCGTCGTGCTCGGCAAAGGCCACCAGACCGGACCACAGGGTGAAAAACCCGGCGAGAAGCGGGGCGACCCAGAGCTGCAGCGCGGCCAGCAGGGTTCGGATCACCGGGGGGACCTCAGGTAGCGCTCCTGGCGGCGCCACATGGCCGAGTCGGTGCGTCGGTCACCCTCCGGGTGAGCGTAACCCAGCACGTGCAAAACCCCGTGAATCACCAGCCGCCGCAGCTCCTGGGTGATGGGGATCCCGCGAGAACGGGCTTCGCGTGCGGCAACCCACGGGCAGATATAGATGTCCCCCGCCAGAAGTCCGTTCGGCGCTGGTAGCGAGAAGGCCAGCACATCGGTGGGCTGATCGGTGCCCTTCCAGCGGGCGTTGAGAGCACGCATCCGCTCCCGGCTCACGAACGTCAGCGAGAGCAGGGCGCGGCGGCGCTCCCCGTGGAGCACCCGGCGGGCCGCGCGCGTGACGGCGGCGCGGGACAGCGGGTAATGGCGGCCCTGAATCAGGATCTGCCCTTCCGCCGGGGTTTGCTGCGCCGGCTCAGCCGCTCTGGTCCGCGGCATACGCCCGGATGATCTCACGCACCAGCCGGTGCCGGATCACATCGGCGTCACCCAGGTAGCAGAACGCGATGCCGTCGATCCCCGGGAGAATGCGCTCGATCTGGATCAGACCGGACTCCTCGCGCTTGGGAAGATCGATCTGGGTTTTGTCTCCGGTCACCACGACCTTGCTGTTCACGCCGAGCCGGGTGAGAAACATTTTCATCTGCAGCCCGGTGGCATTCTGGGCTTCGTCGAGAATGATGAAGGCATCCGACAGCGTGCGGCCCCGCATGTACGCCAACGGAGCGATTTCGATGGTGCGCTGCTCCAGCGCCTTTTGTACCCGCTCCGGGGGCATCATGTCTTCTAGCGCATCGTACAGCGGCCGCAGATAGGGGTCGACCTTGGCCTGCAGGTCGCCGGGGAGGAACCCCAGGGATTCCCCGGCCTCGACCGCGGGACGCGCCAGAATGATCCGCTTGACCCGCTTGCGCGCCATCGCCTCGACCGCTTTGGCCACGGCCAGGTAGGTCTTTCCGGTGCCGGCGGGCCCGATGCTCACCACGATGTCGGTCGTGGACATGGCGTGCACGTAGTCGCGCTGGCCCTGGGTCTTGGGAGCGATCGCGCGGCGTAACCCGGGGAGCACGATCTTGAATTCGCCGCCGGCGAGGGGCCCGTCGGACGGCACGCCGTCGAGGGCGAAGCGATGCACGTCCTCCGTGCTCACGGCTTCGCCGACGCGCGCGAGGTCGAGCAGCGCCTGCGCCACCGCCGTCGCCCGGTCGAGCTGCTCCGGGCTTCCGCTCAGCGTCAGGGTATCGCCGCGGAGCGAGACCCGCACCCCGGTGGCTCGCTCCAGCTCCGCGAGGTTGGCGTCATTGACTCCCGCCAGCAGCAGCGGATCGGCCCCCTCGATGTTGAGCCGCTGGGCCAGTTCCTCGCCCGGCTGTCCAGTTTTCACGAGCGCACCGCCAGATGCAGGACGGAGAGCTCCGCGTCACTGACCGGAGACGGAGCCCCTTCGAAGAGCGCACGGGCCGCGGTGGTCTTGGGAAACGCGATCACGTCGCGCATCGAGCCGGTTCCGGCGAGCAGCATCACCGCGCGGTCGAAGCCCACGGCGAACCCGCCATGCGGCGGTGCGCCGGCCGCCAGCGCTTCGAGCAGGAATCCGAAGCGACGCTGAATTTCGTCCGGCGCCAAGCCGAGCAGCGAGAACACGGTCTGCTGGACCGCGGGATCGGTGATACGAATCGATCCGCTGCCCAGCTCGACGCCGTTGACGACCGCGTCGTAGTGCAGCGCGCGGCAACGGTCCGGGTCGCTCCGCAGGAACGGCACGTCGTCGGGATGCGGCGCCGTGAATGGATGGTGCGTAAAGGTGTGGCCGCCGGTTTCCGGATCGGCTTCGAAGAGCGGGAAGTCGACCACCCAGAGCGGGGCATGCGGCAGCCGGGCGGCGGGCGCGAGCCGGCGCAGCAGCGCCGTCCGGAGTCCTCCCAGCGCCGGCGAGGTCAC